>NZ_JBHWBP010000035.1:0-39416 GCF_042735575.1 Streptomyces sp. NPDC059564
GGGTACGGGGCTACGGGGTCTGCGGGCCCTGCCTGAACTCCAGGGCCGCCGCCATCGTGCCGAGCTGCTCGAAGGAGGCCGTACCGGTCACCACGGTGACGTGGCCCTGCTCCCGGAGCACGAGGGCGTCGTACTTCTCGCCGTCCCAGCGCTCCCAGGCCCGGTCGCCGACCTGCTGGGTCCGCCCGGTGGACTTCGCCTTCTGGGTGACCGCCGTCAGGTACTTCTCCGCGGTGTCGCTGGACTGCTCGATCGCCACGTACTGCTTCTCCGGATCCTGGAAGCCCAGGTGCCAGGCGTTGGAGTTCTTGCGCTCGTACGTCACCGAGGTCGCCCGCCACTCCTGCGGCAGCCCCACCGGGACCGCGACCGGGTACGGCGCCGCGCGCCGCGCCGTGAGGGTCTCCACCCGGTAGTCCACCGTGCGCGTCGGGTCGGCCTGGTCGTCATGGGGGAGGAAGATGTAGATACCCGCCACGACGACGCCGATCACCGCCAGCGACCGGACCATGTCCCAGACCGTCTGCTTGCCTTTCATACCTGCCACGCCCCCATCGTCCCGCATCGCCGGGGGCGATCACCGCCGGGGTCGGTGTGACGGGCGCGGCGGGAGTCCCGTACGGGACCTGCGGGGAACGGGAGGTGTCCGGTCAGGCCGACCGGTTGACCGATAATCCGCTCATAAGTGCCCCGCCCTGCTCAATATGTCGACGTACCGATAGAGTTCCAGCACCCTCACATCCCGGCCGTCGTCGTACAGAAAGGTGCGCTCCGATGACCGAGCACAACCTGCCGCCCCAGCTCGAAGTCTCTCCCGAAGCTCCCGACCGCAACCTCGCCCTGGAACTCGTACGGGTCACCGAGGCCGCGGCGCTCGCCGCGGGCCGGTGGGTCGGCCGCGGCGACAAGATCGGCGCGGACGGCGCCGCGGTCAACGCGATGCGGACCCTGATCTCCACCGTCTCGATGAACGGCGTCGTCGTCATCGGCGAGGGGGAGAAGGACGAAGCCCCCATGCTCTTCAACGGTGAGCGGGTCGGCGACGGCACCGGTGCCGAGGTCGACATCGCCGTGGACCCGATCGACGGCACCACGCTCAACGCCAAGGGCATGCCCAACGCCATCGCCGTCCTGGCGGCCGCCGACCGCGGCACCATGTTCGACCCGTCCGCGGTCTTCTACATGGACAAGCTCGTCACCGGCCCCGAGGCCGCCGACTTCGTCGACATCAACGCGCCCGTTTCGGTCAACATCCGCCGGGTCGCCAAGGCCAAGGGCATGGCCGTCGAGGACGTCACGGTCGTCATCCTGGACCGCCCCCGTCACGAGGGCATCGTCAAGGAGATCCGGGAGACCGGCGCCCGCATCAAGTTCATCTCCGACGGCGACGTCGCGGGCTCGGTCATGGCGGTGCGCGAGGGCACCGGCGTGGACCTGCTCCTCGGCATCGGCGGCACCCCCGAGGGCATCATCTCGGCCTGCGCCATCAAGTGCCTCGGCGGCACCATCCAGGGCAAGCTGTGGCCGAAGGACGACGCCGAGCGCCAGCGCGCGCTGGACGCCGGCCACGACCTGGACCGCGTCCTGAGCACGAACGACCTGGTGTCCGGCGAGAACGTCTTCTTCGTCGCCACCGGCATCACCGACGGCGAGCTGCTGCGCGGCGTCCACTACCGCGCGGAGACGGCGACCACGTCCTCGCTGGTCATGCGCTCGAAGTCGGGCACGATCCGGCAGATCGACTCCACCCACCGCCTCTCGAAGCTGCGCGCCTACAGCGCGATCGACTTCACCCGGGCGCAGTAGGAGCGGTCCGGCCGGTGACGGCACGGCGAAGGGGCGGTCCCTGTGCGGGGGGCCGCCCCTTCGTCCGTTCCACGAGGCTCAGCCCGCGGCGGCGACCGGCGGCTGACCTGCGCCCGGGAGCAGTTCGGCGGCGCGCCGGCGCCTGCGGCCGAGGACGACCCGGCGCTCGGCGGCGGTGAGTCCGCCCCAGACCCCGTAGGGCTCGGGCTGGAGCAGCGCGTGTTCGCGGCAGGCGACCATCACGGGGCAGCGGGCGCAGACCCGCTTGGCGGCTTCCTCACGGGCGAGCCGGGCCGCGGTGGGTTCCTTGGACGGCGCGAAGAAGAGACCCGCCTCGTCCCTGCGGCACACCGCCTCCGCGTGCCATGGGCCGTCCTCTTCCCTGGCCGGCACCCGCGGCTTCGGCACGGCGGCCGGACGCGTCTGAAGACTCTGGACGGCGGCTGCCTGCACGGACTGATGCGGCGGATGCGGCACGGTCTACTCCTGACGACGTATACGCGAGCGAGAGACGATGCACCAGTCCCTACCCGCTGTGCGTGCCCCTAAGCGCCGTGTGCCGTCGGCGCGGGGAGGTTCGACCGAAATACGCCGCAGGCACGGGACGCTCGTGTACGGCTCCCCGGGCCCGTACGAGGGCCCCGCGGGCGGGGTCAGCCGTCGAGCCGCTTGCGGAGTTTCTGGGCCAGGTCGACCAGGCGGGAGCCGAGCTTGGGATGGGCCTCGATGTTGCCGAGCAGGGCGAAGCCGCGGACGATGACCACCGGTGCCTGGGGGTCGGTGGAGGCGCCCTCGCCGCGCACCTCGAAGTTGCCGAGGACGCCGCTGCCGTAGCCGCGCAGGGTGACGTTCTCCGGGACGAGGATCTCGACGTTGCCGAGGACGGAGGTCACGTTGATCTCGGTGACCTGCTGCTCGAAGACGGCCTCGGTGAGGTCGATGGTGATGTCGCCGAGGACCGAGACGGCGCGGGTGCGGGCCCCGGGGCGCCAGCGGCCCTTGCGCGCCGAGCTGCTGAACACGGCGACGACCGTCTCGACCGGGCCGGCCGGGTCCACGGCGGCGGCGGGCGGGAAGGCCGGCCGAGGAGCCGCCGCGGCGGCGGCGCCGGCCGGGAGGTCCCGTACGAGGACGTCGAGCTCCCCCACCGTCTTCAGTTCGTAGAGGGAGTCCAGTCGTTCGGAGTGCTCCTCGGCGGTCAGCCGGCCCTCCGCGAGGGCGTGGGAGAGGATCTCCGCGATCCGGTCCCGGTCGGCGTCGGAGGCGCGCAGCCCGGCGGGGGCGGCGGCCTCGGGGGCAGGGGCGGCGGCGTGCTTTTCCAGGTCCACGGGGCCAGCATAGCGAGACACGATAGATCGCGATACTCCCCCGGAGGGGCCGAGTGAGCCTTACCTCACAGACAAAGCGCCCGGGCGAGGTCCTACGCTGGTTAACCGCGCTGCCAAATTGGTCGCCAGCGCCGTCTGCCGAGTGAGGAATGACTGCCGTCATGCCAGAGTTTGCGTACACCGATCTGCTCCCCCTGGGCGAGGACACCACCCCCTACCGGCTGGTGACCTCGGAGGGCGTCTCGACCTTCGAGGCCGACGGCCGTACGTTCCTCAAGGTCGAGCCCGAGGCGCTGCGCAAGCTCGCCGAAGAGGCCATCCACGACATCCAGCACTTCCTGCGGCCCGCGCACCTCGCGCAGCTGCGTCGCATCATCGACGACCCGGAGGCCTCGTCGAACGACAAGTTCGTCGCGCTCGACCTCCTCAAGAACGCGAACATCGCGGCGGCCGGCGTCCTGCCGATGTGCCAGGACACCGGCACGGCGATCGTCATGGGCAAGCGCGGCCAGAACGTGCTGACGGAGGGCGCCGACGAGGCGGCCCTGTCCCACGGGATCTACGACGCGTACACCCGCCTCAACCTGCGGTACTCGCAGATGGCCCCCCTCACCATGTGGGAGGAGAAGAACACCGGCTCGAACCTGCCCGCGCAGATCGAGCTGTACGCGACGGACGGCGGCGCGTACAAGTTCCTCTTCATGGCCAAGGGCGGCGGCTCGGCCAACAAGTCCTTCCTCTACCAGGAGACGAAGGCGGTCCTCAACGAGGCCTCCATGATGAAGTTCCTGGAGGAGAAGATCCGTTCGCTCGGCACGGCGGCCTGCCCGCCGTACCACCTGGCGATCGTGGTCGGCGGCACCTCGGCGGAGCACGCGCTCAAGACCGCGAAGTACGCCTCGGCGCACTACCTGGACGAGCTCCCCACCGAGGGCTCCCCCCTGGGCCACGGCTTCCGCGACCTCGACCTCGAACAGCAGGTCTTCGAGCTGACCCAGAAGATCGGCATCGGCGCGCAGTTCGGCGGCAAGTACTTCTGCCACGACGTGCGCGTCGTCCGCCTCCCGCGCCACGGCGCGTCCCTGCCGGTGGCCATCGCGGTCTCCTGCTCGGCGGACCGCCAGGCGACGGCGAAGATCACCGCCGAGGGCGTCTTCCTGGAGCAGCTGGAGCGCGACCCGGCCCGCTTCCTCCCGGAAACCACGGACGAGCACCTCGCCGAGTCGGCCGACGTCGTCTCCATCGACCTGAACCAGCCGATGGACGACATCCTCGCGACCCTGACCAAGCACCCGGTCAAGACCCGGCTGAGCCTGACCGGACCGCTGGTCGTGGCGCGCGACATCGCGCACGCCAAGATCAAGGAGCTGCTGGACTCGGGCGCCGAGATGCCGCAGTACCTGAAGGACCACCCGGTGTACTACGCCGGCCCCGCGAAGACCCCCGAGGGCTACGCCTCCGGCTCCTTCGGCCCGACCACGGCCGGGCGCATGGACTCCTACGTCGAGCAGTTCCAGGCGGCGGGCGGCTCCAAGGTCATGCTGGCCAAGGGCAACCGCTCGCAGCAGGTGACGGACGCGTGCGGCACGCACGGCGGCTTCTACCTCGGCTCGATCGGCGGCCCGGCGGCGCGCCTGGCGCAGGACTGCATCAAGAAGGTCGAGGTCCTGGAGTACGAGGAGCTCGGCATGGAGGCGGTCTGGAAGATCGAGGTCGAGGACTTCCCGGCGTTCATCGTCGTCGACGACAAGGGCAACGACTTCTTCCAGAACCCGGCCCCGGCCCCGACGTTCACCCACATCCCGCTCCGCGGCCCGGGCCTGGCGTAACCGACACCCCCGCCCCACCCAAGAGCCCCCGGCGCCCCCGCCGGGGGCTCTTGCCGTCGCAGCAGCGCCACCCCTCGGGGCGGTTTCCAGTAACGGAAACCCGAACCCCTTGCCTTGCCGTTGCGGCGGCCGGAAGCATGGAACGCAACACGGCGACGGCACGAGGGGGACTGCGTGAAGGTTCGCAAGCTCGTCACGACCTGCGAGTTCGGTGACTGCCCGACGCTCTACGCGACGGACAACGACACCCTCCTTGTGCAAGGGGGAGTGCCCGCCGGTCACGGGCTGGAAATTCCGCCACACGAAACACTGGTGGAAATCCCCATGGAACTCATCCGGAAGGCGATTCGTGATCAGCTCATCTAGCAGTCTGACGGAGCAGCTCAAGACGTTCGAGCGCGAAGCGTTCCGGCTGGAAATCCTCGACGAGTACAACATTCCCGCGAGCGCCGAGAATCTGCGCGCTTTCCTGGCGGGTGAGCCGCAGCCGGTCGATTACAACCGGGGGTGGGTCGAGACCGTGCGAGCCGCCACACAGGCGGGAAAGCGCATGTATCGAGTGCACATCGTCTCCCGCCCCCTGACGGACTATCTCCGCTACGAACTCGGCTGGGGGTACGTCAAGAACATGACCGGCGGGGAAGAGTTCTTCATCCTCGACACGACAGACAAGCCGAACCCCCTGCCTGCGGCGCCCGACTTCTGGCTGTTCGATGAGAAGACTCCGGTCGTCATGGAGTACGACGAGACCGGGGCGTTCCTCGGGCCGGACCTCCTGCCCGAAGAGAACGCGGCGGAGTTCATCCGGTACCGGGACACTGCACTGGCTCACGCCGAACCGTTCTCCTCATGGTGGGCGAAGCACGGCGGGTGAACAGAACGGAACTCGGCGCAGCGCTGCGGGCACTACGGCAGGCATCCGGGCTGGAAGCCAAAGCCGTGGCCCGCAGCGCCGTCATGTCAACGGGGAAGCTGTCCAAGATCGAGACCGGCCGCGCGGCTCCGAGTGTCGTCGACGTGGATCGCATCCTCACTGCGCTCGACGTCTCGACCGACATCAAGGCCCAGTACATGGCTGCCGCCCGCGCCCAGGCCACAGAGGCCACGGCGTGGCGCCTGTACCGGCGTCTGGGATTCCATCGGAAACAAGAGCAGATCCGGGCGCTGGAACAGTCCATGACTCTGCTGCGCCTCTTCCAGCCCTCTCTGGTTCCCGGCCTGCTGCAGACCCCTGAATACATCAGGGCCGTACTGGGACCCAAAGGGCTGAGCGAAGAGCAACTGGGCCGCACCATCTCTGCACGGATCGATAGGCAGAGGGTTCTCTACAACACGGACAAGACCCTGCGTTTCATCCTCACGGAAACGGTCCTGCGTTGGCGAATCCTCCCTGCCCCCATGCTGGCGGAGCAACTCGATCGGATTGTCTTCTTGTCCCGTCTACCGAACGTGGACATTCGAGTCGTCCCGCTCGACGCGCCACAAACGGACGTCCCCGGCCACTCATTTGTCATCCGGGATGACCGCGTGGTGACGGTGGAAGCGACGCACGCCGAACTGGTGGTGACCGACCCTCGGGACGTCGCCGTCTACGTGGACAAGTTCGATCGGTTCTCTTCGTGCGCCTGTTCCGGCGATGACATGCGCGCCATGCTGACGGCCATCGGGGCAGAGTTCTTGCGCGAACAGGAAACCGGCTAGAACCCCTGCCCATTACCCGGACACCATTGGCTGTCGATTACCGGAGACAGCGACAAAGGGGTGCGCGATGGCAACCGAGACGGACGCGTGGGAGTACGTGACATACGCGCCCCCTGGGCAGAAGTGTTCGGTCTGCCGGCGGGACGTCGGGCCCCTCGACCCCGTGCGCCGGGGAACCGTCGAGCGGGGTTCCGGTCCGCTGGTCGTGGTCTACCGGCACACGGGGGAATGCCCCGGCCGGAAAGTGGCTGCGGCGTGATCGACATGCAGACGTGGAGGGACAGCTGGACGCGGGCCACCAATGCCACGGAAGCGATACGGGCGGCCCTCACCGCCCTCGGCATTCCCGAGGCGGCGTGGTCCACGGTCCTGCCGGTCGTGACGCACAGCGGCCAGGCGTACGTGAACCTCGGCATGATCCGCGCCGAGGCGGCCGAACAGCTCGCCGAGGCCCTGCGGTCTCCCGCGGAATCCTGTTCTCCGACCTGCCGACGGTGAGGCGGACCGGGTTTTCGCAGCGCAGCCGGTCGTCGGAGCGGCACGAGGCGCAGGGGGTGCGGTGGAGCGTCATGAACTGTTCAGCCATCCGGGCAGGGTCCCGTACCGGGCCGGTCACCGCATCCCGATACCGTCGGGGCATGACTGAGCCGTCCTTCCTCCGCGCCGCGCGCGATGTGCGGGTCATCGCCCATCGCGGGGCCTCGTACCAGCACCCCGAGCACACCATCGAGGCCTACCGGCAGGCCATCGCCGACGGCGCGGACGCGCTGGAGTGCGATGTGCGGCTCAGTGCCGACGGGCGGCTGGTCTGCGTGCACGACCGGACGGTGGAGCGGACCTCCGACGGGCGCGGGGTCGTCTCGGCGATGACGTACGAGGAGCTGACCGCGCTCGACTTCGGCCGGTGGAAGGGCGAGGCGCACCGCGGGGCGCAGGTGCTGCTCTTCGAGGACCTGCTCAAGGAGGCGCTGGCCGCGGACCGGCCCGTGGGGCTGGCGGTCGAGACGAAGCACCCCACCCGGGCCGGGGGCCGGCTGGAGGCCGAGCTGGTGCGGATGCTGAAGGACTACGGGCTGGCCGACGGCTCGACGGGGCTGGTCGAGGTGATGAGCTTCTCCCGGACGGCCCTGGACCGGCTGCACCGCCTCGCGCCCGGGCTGCCCGCCGTGTACCTGGTCGAGCGGCGGATCCGGCCGCCGCGTCCCCCGTACGCGACCCACGCCGGTCCGGGCATCGACCTCGTACGCAAGGACCCGGCCCTGGTGGGGCGGCTGAAGGCGAAGGGGCTGGCGGTGCGGGTGTGGACCGTGGACGAGCCCGAGGACGTGGAGCTGTGCGTCCGGCTCGGGGTGGACACGCTCATCACCAACCGGCCGCGCGAGGTGCGCGAGGTGCTGCGGGACATGTGACGACCCGACGGGCGCGCCCGGTGACCCCTCCTGCGCGCGAGGTCCGGCACCCGGCCGGGGTGAGCCGGCCGGGTGTGGGGGTCGAGGGGGCGGCGGGGTCAGGCGAAGCGCTGGTTCGCCGCGCCGTTGCAGGGCTGCAGGCGCAGCTGCTCGTGGGCGGCGGAGACCGTCAGGCACAGGTTCGTGGCGGCCGCGGGGCGCAGGGTGGCGCCGTCGCGGACGAACTGCTGGTTGGCGCCGCCGTGGCAGTTCCAGATGATCAGACCGGTGCCGCCGGCGTAGTTCGCGCCGGGGACGTCCAGGCAGCGGTCCTGGGTCAGTTCGGTGTGGACGGCCTTGCGGGCGGGGTCGTACCACCAGCCCTGGTTGCGGCCTCCGTGGCAGTCCCAGCCGACGACCTTGGTGTTGTTGGCGCTGGAGCCGCCGAAGGTGTCGAGGCAGTTGCCGGTCGCCTCGTTCTTCAGGGGCTTGTACAGGTCGTCCCAGGTGCCGGCCTGCAGGACGGGGGTCCCGGTGCTGGCGGGGTCGGCGCAGGAGGCCTCGCGCAGGCCGGAGTCGTAGAGCTGGGTCAGGCAGGACGCGAAGGCGCCGTGGCCGCGGTAGTTGGGGTGGAAGGACTGCCGGGCGGTGTTCTCGTCCCACGGGAAGTGGTCCCCGAGGTCGAGGTAGAGCCCGCGGGCCCAGGTGTCCTCCATGCACACCTCGTGGCCGTGGAAGAGCCGCGAGTTGTCCAGGTAGAGGGCGCCGGAGGCACGGGCGGCCTCGCGCATGCCCTTCTCGAAGGTGGGCACGGCGTAGTTGCGGCCCCAGGCGGCGTCGGAGTCGTAGCCGGCGCAGCCGCCGGGGAGCTTGCCGGGGAAGCTGGGGTTGTCGTTGAAGTCGGGGCCGATGGGGCTGGGGTAGCCCATCACGACGAGCTTGTAGTCGGAGTCGGCGTAGCCCGCGTCGCGCATGACCGTCTTCAGGTCGGCGACGGTGGTCTCCACCTTGGGCTTGAGGCCGTCGACGCGTGCCTGCCAGCCGGGCCCGTACTTGGGCTCGCAGGTGCCCTGGCTGAGCACCCAGCGGGTCACGCAGTCGGTCATGACGGGGCCGAACTGGAGGTCGTCGTTGGCCCCGGCGACCAGCAGCACCATCTTGATCTTCGTGTTGCGGGCCTTGACGGCGAGGCTGTCGCTCTGGACCAGCTCGTCGGCGTACTGCTTGCTGCCGCCGATGCGGATGTTGCCGGTGTACCCGCCGGAGCACGCTACGTTGAAGGTGAGGTCCGCCGGGATGCCGGTGCGGTGGATCGCCGAATCCGGCGAGCGGTGGCACTGGTTGGACGCGGTGTTGGTGGCGGGGTCGTAGTTGCCGACGCCCTCGCCCGAGATCTCGCTGTCGCCGAGCGAGATCAGCCCGGTCTTGCGCTCGTTCAGCGGGCGGATCGCGGGGTCCCCGTAGATCTTGGTGGCCTCGGCGGCCCGTACGGCCTCCAGCTCCGGCGGCAGGGGCGTGGCGGAGCCGCCGGCGGCGGGGGCCGCCTGCGCCATGGGGGTGATGGCGGTGACGCCCCCGAGGGCGGCCGCGATCACCGCGACCGCGGCGAAGGTAGATCTGAGTCGTTTCGTACGCGCACGTGCCATGAACGCCTCCCCTAGATCGGTGTTACCCCCGGTATTTACTGGCCGGTAGGGGAGTTGGGAACACTTCGAACAAGACAATTGCTCAACTTTTTGAGGAGGCCACGAACATGACCGACGATCAGCAGGCCGAAGCGTTCCGCACCGAGCACGACTCCATGGGCGAGGTACGGGTCCCCGCGCACGCCAAATGGCGCGCCCAGACCCAGCGCGCGGTGGAGAACTTCCCGCTCTCGGGCCAGCACCTCGAGCGCGCCCACATCGAGGCCCTGGCCCGCATCAAGGCGGCCTCCGCCACCGTCAACGCCAAGCTGGGCGTGCTGGACGCGGACATCGCGGAGGCGATCCGGTCCGCGGCGGCCGAGGTCGCCGAGGGCCGCTGGGACGCGCACTTCCCCGTCGACGTGTTCCAGACCGGGTCCGGCACCTCGTCCAACATGAACACCAACGAGGTCATCGCCACCCTGGCCACCGAGCGGCTCGGGCGCGACGTGCACCCCAACGACCACGTCAACGCCTCGCAGAGCTCCAACGACGTGTTCCCCTCGTCGATCCACATCGCCGCCACCGCCGCCGTCTCCGGCGAGCTGATCCCGGCCCTGGAACACCTCGCCGCCGCCCTGGAGCGCAAGGAGGCCGAGTTCGCCGAGGTGGTCAAGGCCGGGCGCACGCACCTGATGGACGCCACGCCCGTCACCCTGGGCCAGGAGTTCGGCGGGTACGCCGTCCAGATCCGCTACGGCGTCGAACGGCTGCGCGCGGCGCTGCCCCGGCTGGCCGAACTGCCGCTGGGCGGCACGGCCGTCGGCACCGGCATCAACACCCCGCCGGGCTTCTCCGCGGCCGTCATCGCCGAGGTGGCGGCGGCGACCGGGCTGCCGCTGACCGAGGCCCGCAACCACTTCGAGGCCCAGGGCGCCCGGGACGCGCTGGTGGAGACCTCCGGGATGCTCCGTACGATCGCCGTCTCGCTCACCAAGATCTGCAACGATCTGCGCTGGATGGCCTCCGGTCCGCGCACCGGATTGGCCGAAATCAATCTGCCGGATCTGCAACCGGGGTCCTCGATCATGCCCGGAAAGGTCAATCCGGTCGTCCCGGAGGCGGTCCTGATGATCGCCGCCCAGGTGATGGGGAACGACACGACGGTCGCCGTCGCGGGCGCGGCCGGTAACTTCGAGCTCAATGTGATGCTCCCGGTGATGGCCAGGAACCTCCTCGAATCGATCCGGCTGCTCGGCAACGGGAGCCGGCTGCTGGCCGACCGCACGGTGGACGGGATCACCGCCAATTCCGAGCGGGCCAGGGAGTTCGCCGAATCCTCGCCCTCCGTCGTCACCCCGCTGAACCGCTACATCGGCTACGAGGAGGCCGCCAAGGTCGCGAAGAAGGCCCTCGCGGAACGTAAGACGATCAGGGAGGTCGTCCTGGAGTCCGGCTACGTCGAACGGGGCGCGCTCACCCTTCAGCAGCTGGACGAGGCCCTCGACGTGCTGCGGATGACCCGCCCCTGAGCGACCCCTTCCAGGGGCCGAATCCGGTCGTTTACCGTCCCCGCACCCCTCCGTGACCTGCACCGCAGCCAGTTCGGCGACGGCCGCCCTAAGATCTGCGCATGACAGGTAGCCACAGGTCCGGGAGCGGTGCGGGGCACGGCCCCGCGCAGCACGCGCACTGGGCGCCCGGGGACCGGATCCTCTGGCGCTACCGCGACCACGCCCCGGGTCTCAAGGGCCAGGTCCACATCGCCCGCCCGGTGACCGTGGTGCGCGACACCGACGAGCTGCTGGCGGTGTGGATGGCCCCCGGCACCGAATGCGTCAAGCCGGTGCTCGCCGACGGCACCCCGGTGCACGAGGAACCGCTCGCCACCCGCTACACCGCGCCCCGGACCACCGTACGGTCGCGCTGGTTCGGGGCGGGCGTGCTGAAGCTGGCCCGGCCCGGGGAGCCGTGGTCGGTGTGGCTGTTCTGGGACCACGGCTGGCACTTCAGGAGCTGGTACGTGAACCTCGAGGAGCCGCGCTCGCGGTGGTCGGGCGGGGTGGACTCGGTGGACCACTTCCTCGACATCTCCGTCTACCCGGACCGCAGCTGGACCTGGCGGGACGAGGACGAGTTCGCGCAGGCCCGGCGGATCGGCCTGATGGACCCCGAGCAGGCCCGGCGGGTCGAGGAGGCCGGGCGCGCGGCGGTCGCGCTGATCGAGGCCTGGGGGCCGCCGTTCCGCGACGGCTGGCAGGACTGGCGGCCCGATCCGGCCTGGGGAGTTCCGGCCCTGCCGGAGGACTGGGACCGCACCCCGGCGCATATGACCTCATGAGACCCTTGATGCGCCCCCGGGGTTGAAACGTAGGATCGTCCTCCGCCGGTCGTGCGCGGGGGGCCTCCTGGGCCCCGTAGCCGCAAATGACCTGTGGCGACCGGGACTTGACCGGAGGTCGGCGCCGAGCGAGAGAGGTAACGAGCGGGACGCGGAACCCGGGGGTGATGGTGCCTCCGCCGCTGAGCGGGTATACCGCGACTGACCGAGTTGAGTGCAGCGCACATCGAGCGCAAACGGACGGAATTCCACGCGTGACGGAGTACCCCACCTCCCAGGAGGGCCCGCAGCCCGTCGTCGCCCCCGGCGGAGGTACGGACGAGCCCGGCCACGGCAAGGCGCCCATCGCGGCCGCCGAGGCCGTACGCACGCATGCGCAGACTCAGCCCGCCGACCTCCCGCGCCCGCGCGGCGCCACCGGCGGCGGCCCGCAGGGCGCCCGGGGCTCCGGGCACGACGCGGCGGACCCGGGCCCGGGCGGCGCGCGCACGCGCGACGGCGAGGCCGCGCGCAACGCGGGCACGGGTCCCGGCCCGGCGCCCTCCGCCACGGGCGGGACCGCGCTGCCGGGCATCGCACCGGCCATCGGATCCGGCACCGGTTCGGGCGCCGGCAGCGGAACCGGTCCCGGCGAGGTGAGCGTGGCCCGCCGCGAGGGCGACCGGCTGCGCTTCGTCGGCGCCGCCACCCGTCGGATCGCGCGCGGCATCGACCTCGACGAGATCGTGCTGGGCCTGTGCCGGGCGACCGTGCCGACCTTCTCCGACGCCATCCTCGTCTACCTGCGCGACCCGCTGCCCGTCGGCGACGAGCGGCCCGTCGGACCGGTCGTTTTAAGGCTCCGGCGCACCGACCGGCTCCGGCCGATCGACGACCTCACCGTGGGCGAGACCGCCGAGAGCCCCGAGGGCGCCGCGGCCACGGGGGCCGCCGGCGAGCTCGACTTCAGCCAGCTGCCGCTGGTCGGGCCGCAGGGTGACCTGCCCGCCGCCGAGTTGTGCGAGATCCGCCCCGGCGGGGCCCTCGCCGAGGTGCTGCGCGGCGTACGGCCCGTCTTCGGCTCGGCCGCCGGCGCCCGGGACGCGCTCCCGGAGCTGCTGGGGTCCGACCACCCGGTGCCGCGCGGCCAGCGGGCCATCCTGGCCCCGCTGCGGGGCCGCCGGCGCGTGATCGGCGCGGCGGTGTTCCTGCGCACCCCGGACCGGGACGCCTTCGAGCAGAACGACCTGCTCGTCGCCGCCCAGCTGGCCACGCACACCGCGCTCGGCATCGACAAGGCCGTGCTCTACGGCCGCGAGGCGTACATCGCCGACGAGCTGCAGCGCACGATGCTGCCCGACAGCCTCCCCCAGCCCACCGGCGTCCGGCTCGCCTCCCGCTACCTGCCCGCCGCCGAGACGGCCCGGGTCGGCGGCGACTGGTACGACGCCATACCGCTGCCCGGCAGCCGGGTCGCGCTGGTCGTCGGCGACGTCATGGGCCACTCCATGACCTCCGCCGCGATCATGGGACAGCTGCGCACCACCGCGCAGACCCTGGCGCAGCTGGACCTGCCCCCGGCGGAGGTGCTGCACCACCTGGACGAGCAGGCCCAGCGCCTGGGCTCCGACCGGATGGCCACCTGCCTCTACGCCGTCTACGACCCCGTCTCGCACCGGATCACCATCGCCAACGCCGGCCACCCGCCGCCGGTGCTCCTGCACCTGGGCGGCCGCGCCGAGGTGCTCCGCGTCCCGCCGGGCGCCCCCATCGGGGTCGGCGGCGTGGACTTCGAGGCCGTCGAGCTGGACGCCCCCGCCGGGGCCACCCTGCTGCTGTACACGGACGGCCTGGTGGAGTCCCGGCTGCGGGACGTGTGGACCGGCATCGAGCAGCTCCGGGAGCGCCTGGCGACGACCGCGCAGCTGACCGGGCTGGACCACTCGCCTCCGCTGGAGGCCCTCTGCGACGACGTGCTGGACATGCTCGGCCCGGGCGACCGGGACGACGACATCGCCCTGCTCGCGGCCCGCTTCGAGGGGATCGCGCCCAGCGACGTCGCGTACTGGTTCCTGGACCCGGAGGAGACCGCCCCGGGGCGGGCCCGCCGCTTCGCCCGGCGCGCGCTGACGCGGTGGGGCCTGGAGGAGCTGAGCGACTCGCTGGAGCTGCTGGTCAGCGAGGTCGTCACCAATGCCGTCCGGTACGCGGAGCGGCCCGTGACCCTGCGCCTGCTGCGCACCGACGTGCTGCGCTGCGAGGTCGGCGACGACTCCCCGCAGCTGCCGCGCCAGCGCCGGGCCCGGGACACCGACGAGGGCGGCCGCGGCCTGTTCCTGGTGAACCGGCTGGCCCGCCGCTGGGGCGCCACCCGCCTGAGCAGCGGAAAGGTCGTCTGGTTCGAGCTCGCGCTGCCGGGGTCGCACGACCGGCGCTGAGGCGCACCCCGCACACACCACCGCCCCGCAGCGTGATCGTTGCGGGGCGGTGGTGTGCGCGGTGACGGCGGTTACCGCTGCTGCGCGTTGGGGTTCGGGGGGAAGAGCGGCGGCGTCGGGTCCTTGGTCGGCGGCGTCGGATCCTTCGTCGGCGGCGTGGGGTTCTTCGTCGGCGGCGTCGGGTTCTTCGTCGGCGGGGTCGGCTTGCCGGAGCTGCCCGACGGGTCCGGGGTGCCCGTGGGGCGGGTGCCGGAGGTGCTCGGCGTCGGGGTGATGGCCTGGCTCGACGACGGGGACGGGCTGCGGGTCGGCGCCGGCGGGGTGCCCATCTCGGCGTCCGACAGGTCGAACTGGCCGGTGGTCTGGCCCTTGAGCGCGGCCAGCGTGTACGCCTGCCAGATCTGGGCGGGGAAGCTGGAACCGCCCGCACGGCCCTTGCCGGCCGTACCGGTCAGGGTGACCTGGTTGTGCGTGTTGGGGTCCTCACCGAACATCGCGACGACGGTGACCAGTTCCGGGGTGTAGCCGGTGAACCAGGCGGCCACGTTGGACTCGGTGGTGCCGGTCTTGCCCGCGGCCTCGTAGGCGGAGCTGCGGACGGCCTTGCCGGAACCGTCCTCGACCACGCCGGTCAGGACCTTGGTGACGGTGTCGGCGGTCTCGCTCGTGAGGACCTGCGCCCCGATGGGGTTGACGGGCTTGAACGCCGCGTCCGCGTGCTCGGCCTTCTTGACGATGGTCGGCGTGACCTTCTTGCCGTGGCTGCCGAAGGTGGCGTAGACGCCGGCCATCTCGACGGTGTTGGCGCTCATCGTGCCGAGCGACATCGCGGGCCGGTCGGCCGGCCAGCCGTCGCGGTCCGTCATGCCGAGGGCGAGCGCGGTCTCCTTCACCTTCTCCGGCTTGGCGTCCACGATCATCTGCGCGTACACCGAGTTCACGGAGGAGTTGGTGGCCTCCTGGACCGTGAGCATCGGGTCGCCGTAGTTGATGTCGTCCTGGTTCTGCGGGGCGAAGGCGGTCGCGCTGCCGACGACGGGGCGCTTGCTGGTGCCGTCGTAGAGGGCGTTCGGGGTGATCGGACGGCCGTCCTGGGTCTTGGCACCCGTCTCCAGGGCGGTGGCCAGCACGACCGGCTTGAACGTGGAGCCCGGCTGGTAGTCCGTGCGCAGGGCGTTGCTCTCGGCCTTCTCCGTCAGCCCCACGCCGCCGTACATCGCGACGATCGCGCCGGTCTTGGCGTCGACGGAGGTGGCGCCGGCCTGGACGCTCTGGTCCTGGGGGCGCTCCTTGGTGTCCTTGCGGTCGAGCTTGGACTCCAGCTCGTCCTGGACCGCCTTCTCCAGCGCGGCCTGCTTCTTCTTGTCGACGTTGAGCGTGATGGTCCAGCCGCCGGCGGTGATGTCGGCGTCCTTGATGCCCTGCTTGCCCAGCTCCTTCTTGGCGGCCTGGACGAGGTAGCCCTTCTGCCCGTCCATGCCCGGGAGCGGCTTGGGCTTGATGGGCTCCTGGAACTTCAGGGTCGCCCGCTTGGCCTGGTCCAGCTTGCCCATCTCGACCATGTTGTCGAGGACGGCGTTGAAGCGGATCATGACCAGCCGCTTGCCGTTGGGGCCGGCGGTCGCCCAGTCGTACTGGCTGGGGGCCTGGATGACGGCGGCGAGGTAGGCGCCCTGCTCCAGGGTCAGCTTGTCGGCGTCGACGCCGTAGTAGGCCTGGGCCGCGGCCTGGATGCCGTAGGCGTTGCGGCCGTAGAAGTTGGTGTTGAGGTAGCCGGCGAGGATCTCGTTCTTGTCCGTGCTCTGGTCGACCTTGATGGAGATCACCAGCTCGCGGAGCTTGCGGGTCGCCGACTGGTCCTGGGTCAGGTAGTAGTTCTTGACGTACTGCTGGGTGATGGTCGAGCCGCCGGCCTTGCCGCGGCCGGTGACCGTGTTGAAGAGGCCGCGGGCCACGCCCATCACGTCGACGCCGCTGTCCTTGTAGAAGGACTTGTTCTCGATGGCGATGAAGGCCGTCCGCACGTCCTCGGGGATCTTGTCGATCGGGAGGATCTCGCGGTTCATCGCGCCCGTGCGGGCCATGACCGAGCCGTCGGAGTACTTGTACGTGTTGCTCTGGAGCGTCGCGTTCTTGTTCGGGTCGGGCTTGTCCACCAGGAAGTAGAGGACGACCGCTCCGAGGACGAGGAGCAGGAGGCCTCCGAGGACCGTCCCGAGGATCGTCTTCCAGTTGAGGAAGCGACGTATGCCGCTGCGCTTCTTCTTGCCGGTCGACTTGCCGGTCGACTTGCCCTCGCTGCCGCGTGGCGCTTTCCGCGCACCGCGCTGCTGCTGCGCCCGTCGCGCTTCTGCTCGGCCCATCGCTCCCGCTCCGCTCGATTACCCCCCCGACGTCAGCTCAGAAAACTAACACCGCAGGCTGTGACAAAGGTTGGCTAACCCTGATCAATACCGGTCAATTCGGACGTGACAATCAGCACCCACGTCAATGGAACCGACGCCCATGAGACCCGATGGGTTGCGGTTAGCGCAAAAAGTGATATCACTTTGCTAGGCGCTCCGGTCGGCCGCGACCGGACGCCCCACACCAAACGGGGGTAAACCATGACAACGCCAGTGGACAGGCAGCCGAGCGAGATACGGGAGTTCACGGCGCACAGCGTCGGCGGCGGGCTGGCCCTGCTGCTCGGACTCGTCGGCACGGTGGCCGGGGCCGCCCTGATCGCCTTCGGCGCGGCGTCCTCCACCACGGGGGTCAAGGTGGCGCTGATCCTCCTCGGCGTCCTGGCGGCCCTCGGCTCGCTCTTCGCGATGAGCGGGCTGAACACGGTGGCGCCGGGCGAGGCCCGCGTGGTCCAGCTCTTCGGCCGCTACCGGGGCACGATCCGCACGGACGGGCTGCGCTGGGTCAACCCGCTGACCTCCCGCGAGAGGATCTCCACCCGGGTCCGCAACCACGAGACGGCCGTCCTGAAGGTCAACGACGCGTACGGCAACCCGATCGAGCTGGCGGCGGTCGTGGTCTGGCGGGTCTCCGACACCGCGCGGGCGGTGTTCGAGGTGGAGGACTTCACCGAGTTCGTGGAGACGCAGACCGAGACGGCCGTACGGCACATCGCGATCGAGTACCCCTACGACTCCCACGACGAGGGCGGGCTCTCGCTGCGCGGCAACGCGGAGGAGATCACCGAGAAGCTCGCCGTGGAACTGTCCAGCCGGGTCGAGACGGCGGGCGTGCAGATCATCGAGTCCCGCTTCACGCATCTCGCGTACGCTCCGGAGATCGCCTCCGCGATGCTCCAGCGCCAGCAGGCCGGTGCGGTCGTGGCGGCGCGCAAGCAGATCGTCGAGGGTGCGGTGGGCATGGTGGAGCTGGCCCTGACCCGGCTGGCCGAGGAGGAGATCGTGGACCTGGACCCGGAGCGCAAGGCCTCCATGGTCTCGAACCTGATGGTGGTGCTCTGCGGCGACCGCGCGGCCCAGCCGGTCATCAACACGGGCACCCTCTACCAGTGAGCCCCGGCGGCGAGGACGACGCGGGCACCGGCCGGCCGGCCCCCCGGGCGGCACGGCAGGCACGCAAGCAGGTCCTGCTGCGCCTGGACCCCCAGGTCTACGACGCCCTCGCGCGCTGGGCCGGCGAGGAGCTGCGCAGCGCCAACGCGCAGATCGAGTTCCTCCTGCGCCGGGCCCTGTCGGAGACGGGCCGCCTCCCGGGCGGCGCCGCCCCCATCCCGCCGCGCGGCCGCCCGCGCACCCAATCGGACACCTGAGCACCCGCCGCGCGCCCGGGGAAGGCATCTCCGCCTCCCCGGGCTTCGGCATGCCCACCGGCCTGCGGCCCGCACCCCCGCCACCGTGCGGCCCGCACCCCGCCGCATCTATACACCGTGCGTATACACCCTGTGTATAGTCGCCGGCATGTCCATCGGTCACACCCTCCTCGGCCTCCTGGAGGCCGGCCCGCGCCACGGCTACGACCTGAAGCGGGCCTTCGACGAGAAATTCGGCCACGACCGCCCCCTCGCCTACGGACAGGTCTACTCGACCATGTCCCGCCTCCTGAAGAACGGCCTCGTCGAGGTCGACGGCGTAGAGAGCGGCGGCGGCCCCGAACGCAAGCGGTACGCGATCACCGACGCCGGGATCACCGACGTCGAGGCCTGGCTCTCCCAGCCCGAGAAGCCCGAGCCGTACCTCCAGTCCACCCTCTACACCAAGGTCGTCCTCGCCCTGCTCACCGGCCGCGGCGCGGTCGAGCTCCTGGACACCCAGCGCGCCGAGCACCTGCGGCTGATGCGCATCCTCACCCAGCGCAAGCGCAAGGGCGATTTCACCGACCAGCTGGTCTGCGACCACGCCCTGTTCCACCTGGAAGCCGACCTGCGGTGGCTGGAACTGACCGCCGCCCGCCTCGACCAGCTCGCCCGGGAGGTACGCCGATGACTCCGGCCGGAACCCTGCTCTCCGCCACCGCCCTGCGCAAGGCGTACGGACCCACGAAGGCCCTCGACGGCGCCGAGTTCTCCATCCACCCCGGCGAGGTCGTCGCCGTCATGGGTCCCTCCGGCTCCGGCAAGTCGACCCTGCTGCACTGCCTCGCCGGGATCGTCCCGCCCGACTCCGGCACCATCACCTACGCCGGCCGCGAGCTCTCCGCCATGAACGACACCGAGCGCAGCGCGCTGCGCCGCGGCGAGTTCGGCTTCGTCTTCCAGTTCGGCCAGCTCGTCCCCGAGCTGACCTGCGTGGAGAACGTCGCCCTGCCGCTGCGCCTGACCGGCGTCAAGCGCAAGGAGGCCGAACGCACCGCCCTGCACTGGATGGAACGGCTCCAGGTCGAGGACCTCGGGGCCAAGCGCCCCGGCGAGGTCAGCGGCGGCCAGGGCCAGCGCGTGGCCGTGGCCCGGGCCCTGGTCACCCAGCCCCGCGTGATCTTCGCCGACGAGCCCACCGGCGCCCTCGACTCCCTCAACGGCGAACTGGTGATGCAGCTCCTCACCGAAGCCGCCCGCGCCGCGAACGCCGCCGTCGTCCTCGTCACCCACGAAACCCGCGTGGCCGCGTACTCGGACCGCGAGATCGTCGTACGCGACGGCACGTCCCGCGACATGGAGCGGATCGTATGAGCAAGCTCCACGCGTGGACCCGTGAACTCGGCATGGGGGCGCGGTTCGCCTTCGGCGGGGGGCGGGAGGGGTGGATCCGGACCCTGCTCACCGGTGTGGGCGTCGGGCTCGGGGTCACGCTGCTGCTGATCAGTACCGCCGTGCCCGGGGCGCTCGCCGCGCGGGAGCAGCGCGGCGACGCCCGGTTCGTCACCCCGGTCGCGGCCGGTACGGGACCGGGTCCCGGCACGCTCCTCGTCGCCGGGGCCAACCAGACGTACAAGAACCGGGACATCGACGGCAAGCTCCTGCTCGCCGAAGGGCCCGACGCACCCGTCCCGCCCGGCCTCGACCGGATCCCCGCGCCGGGTGAGATGGCCGTCTCCCCCGCCCTGAAGAGCCTGCTGGACTCCGCCGAGGGCGCGCTGCTGCGCGAACGGCTCGACGCGTGGAAGCCCACCCGGACCATCGGCGATACCGGCCTCACCGGACCCGGCGACCTCTTCTTCTACGCCGGCCAGGGCGACCTCCGGATCACCGGCCCCACCGACCACCGGACCCAGCGGGTCTCCGGCTTCAACGGGACCATCGAGCGCCCGGCGCTCGACCCGGTGCTGATGCTGCTGGTCGTCCTCACCTTCGTCGCCCTGCTGATGCCCGTCGCCGTGTTCATCGCGGCCGCCGTCCGCTTCGGCGGGGAGCGGCGCGACCGGCGGCTCGCCGCGCTGCGCCTCGTCGGCGCCGACAGCCGCATGGTCCGCCGGATCGCGGCGGGCGAGGCGCTGGCCGGTTCCCTGGTCGGGCTGGTGCTCGGCGCCGGGTTCTTCCTGATCGGCCGCCGGCTGGTGGGGGCCCTGACCCTCCAGCAGCGCAGCGTCTTCCCGGCCGACCTCGACCCCGCTCCGGCGATGGCCCTGCTGGTGGCCGTCGCGGTGCCCGCCGCGGCCGTGGCGGTGACCCTGTTCGCACTGCGCGGCGTCGTCATCGAGCCGCTGGGCGTGGTCCGTACGGCCAAGCCGGGCAGGCGGCGCGTCTGGTGGCGGCTGCTGCTGCCGCTCGGCGGTCTCGCCGCGCTCGCCCCGCTGATGGGCCGCGGCAAGGAGGAAGGGCGCTTCAACCAGTGGCAGGTCAGCGGTGGCGTGGTGCTGCTGCTGGTCGGCATCACCGCGCTGCTCCCCTGGCTGCTGGAACGATTCGTCGGCAGGCTGTCCGGCGGCTCCGTCTCCTGGCAACTGGCCGTGCGCCGGCTCCAGGTCAGCAGCGGCGCCGCCGCCCGCCTGGTCAACGGCATCGCGGTCGCGGTCGCCGGGGCCATCGCCCTGCAGATGCTCTTCGCGGGCGTCGACGGCGACTACACGAGGGAGACCGTCCAGGACCGGGCCCGGGCCGGGGTGTCCCTCCTCGTGCCCCGGGGCACCGAGTCCACCATGGACGCGCTCACCCAGAAGGTCTCCGGCACCAAGGGCGTCGCCGCGACCGTGCCGCTGGCCTCGACCACGGCCGCGTACGAGGTCCCCTCGCCGGGCGACCCCATCCCGGTGACCATCGGCACCTGCCGGGCCCTCGCCGAACTCGCGGTGCTCGACTCCTGCGAGGACGGCGACGCCTTCGTACTGACCGGCGGCGCCTCCGCCCGCGGCCGCGCCTACGGCACCACGGCCAAGGCCGGCGACCGGCTCTTCGTCGGCAGCGTCAGGGGCGTCGACCCCCGCGAGGGCCAGGCGACCGTGCCGTGGACCCTGCCCGCGAACGCCCGTACGATCCCCAGCCGCGAGGACCCCACGGGCCAGCTGCGCACCGGCCTGCTGGTCACCCCGGCGGCGGCCCCGAAGGAGGGCGGCTACACCCGGCACGCGGAGGTCTTCGTCCAGCTCGACGACTCCGTGCCCGACGCCCTGGACCGGGCCCGCACGGCCGCCTTCAAGGCCGACCCCTTCGTCACGGCGATGACCCTGAAGTCCACGACGACGCGGGACGCCGGTTTCGCGGCGATCCGGATCGGGCTGTTCTTCGGCACGACCGGCGTGCTGATCCTGATCGGCGCGAGCCTGCTGGTCTCCCAGCTGGAGCAGCTGCGCGAGCGCAGGAAGCTGCTCTCGGCGCTGGTCGCCTTCGGCACCAAGCGCTCGACGCTGAGCCTGTCGGTGCTCTGGCAGACGGCCCTGCCCATCGCGCTCGGCCTGGCCCTGGCGACGGCGGTCGGCATCGCGCTGGGCTCGGTCCTGATGCGGATGGCGAACGTCCCGGTCCGGATCGACTGGCCCTCGGTGCTGGCGATGACCGGCGTCGGAGCGGGCGTGGTCACGCTGGTCACCCTGCTGAGCCTGCCGCCGCTGCTGCGGATGATGCGCCCGGACGGCCTGCGCACGGAGTGACCCGGTAGGCACCCGACCCCGCAAGCACCCGGTCCCGTACGCCCGTTCCCGTACGCCCTCCCTAGTCGGTGGGCCACACCGGGAGCGGGCGTACCGCTTCGCGCAGCGCGGCGGCGATGGCCCGGAACTCCTCCTGCCGGGCCGTCCCGGTCCGCATGGCCAGCGCGATCCGCCGCGAGGGGGCCGGCTCGGCGAAGTACCCGGTGGCCAGGTGCTCGTTGCGGGCGGTCTCCAGTCGCAGCGCGGTGCGCGGCAGCAGCGTCACCCCGAGTCCCCCGGCGACCAGTTGTACGAGTGTGGAGAGCCCGGCGGCGGTGGTGGTGACGTCCGCCCCGGCGGTGCGGCCCGCCTCCCGGCAGATGTCCAGGGCCTGGTCGCGCAGGCAGTGGCCCTCGTCGAGCAACAGCAGCTGAAGGCCCCGCAGTTCGTCGCGCGGGATGTCCCGCCGCCCGGCCAGCGGGTGCTCGCGGGGCGCCAGCAGGACGAAGTCCTCGTCGAAGACGGGCAGTTCGGTGACTCCGGGCATGCCCAGCGGCACCGCGAGCAGCAGCAGGTCGAGGCGGCCGCCGGCCAGCCCCTCCAGCAGCGAGGCCGTCTGCTCCTCGTGCACCTGGAGGTCCATCCGCGGGTAGCGCCGGTGGAAGAGCCCGAGCACCGTCGGGAGCAGGTACGGGGCCACGGTGGGGATCACCCCGAGCCGCAGCACCCCGGTGAAGGGGGCCCGCACCGCCTCGGCCTCCTCCAGCAGCCCGCCCATCGCGTCGAGCACGCCCCGCGCCCGGACGGCGATCCGCTCGCCCGCCGGGGAGAGCAGCACCTTGCGGGTGGTGCGCTCCAGCAGCTGCACCCCGAGCGCCTCCTCCAGCGCCGAGACGGCCCCCGAGAGCGCGGGCTGGCTCATCCCGATCGCCGCGGCGGCGTCGCGGAAGTGCAGGTGTTCGGCGACGGCCGCGAACGCGCGCAGCTGTGCGAGCGTCGCCTGCTTCGCTCCCCTGTTGCCGAGTGCCACTGATAGGTACCTCCGATCACCCGCCACCAGACTAGTGCTGTGGCGGCCGCCCCGGACCCGTGCGCTGCGGGCCGCCCTGCCCTGCGTGAGAGTGGAGGCAGGGGAAGAAAGGCCCGGCCACGCTCTTCGCCCGGGAGGCGACCATGATGAAGAAATTCGTTCGGATCGCGGTACTGGCCCCGCTGGCGGCGTCACCGCTGGTCCTGGGCCCGACGGCCCTGGCCCACCCCGCGGCGGCGCCTGCGGCCGGCACGTGCAGTGTCGTGCAGGGTTACGCTCCGCCGCCGAACAACTGGGCGATCAACGGCACTGGATTCACCGGGGACACCGTCCCGGTCACGAGCGACAACGGCGCCACCATCCCGGCCGCCAAGGTCACCGCCGGCAGCGTCCGGGTCTCCGGCCTGTCCGCGGGCCACTACACGGTCGGAGGTGTCGCGTGCACGGGCGGGCAGGATCCCGCCACGGGTACGGGTACGGGTACGGACACCGGCGCGGACGCGAAGGTCCAGTACGACAAGGGCTTCCAGAAGGCGTTCCAGGCGATCAGGGCGAGCTGCACCGCGACGCAGCCGAAGACCCTGGGTGAGGTCGACCCCAACTGGCAGAAGGGCTACGACGCCGGCGCGGCCCTGGCCGCCAAGACGTTCTGCGGCGGCAAGACGGACGGGCAGACGGGCACCTCCGAGTACGACAAGGGCCACAAGCTCGGCTACGACACCACCAAGGCAACCTGCCAGACCGCTCCGCCGAAGACCGCCGTGGCACCCGACCCCGAATGGACCCGCGGCTACAACGAGGGCGCCGCGAAGGCCGCGGCCGAGTTCTGCAAGTAGCTGTCACCGAACCGATCACTCTGCGTCGCTCTTTGCCCGTACGGGGGCATTGATAGGGAAGCCTGATCAGCGAGACCACCGTTTGCGATTTCCGCGATCAATGCTGCTTGTGCCAGCATGTGAGACCGTCCAACCCCTCAGGGAAAGCCCCAAAAAGGCCAATTTCCCGTCGCGCAAGGAGAGCACGTGCTCACTGTCGGTGACAAGTTCCCCAGCTACGACCTGACCGCTTGCGTCTCGCTCGAAGCCGGCAGCGAGTTCGCCCAGATCGACCACAAGACCTACGAGGGCAAGTGGCGCGTGGTGTTCTTCTGGCCGAAGGACTTCACCTTCGTCTGCCCGACCGAGATCGCCGCCTTCGGCAAGCTGAACGACGAGTTCCTCGACCGTGACGCCCAGATCCTCGGCGTCTCCGGCGACTCCGAGTTCGTCCACCACGCCTGGCGCAAGGACCACGCCGACCTGCGTGACCTGCCCTTCCCGATGCTGGCCGACTCCAAGCACGAGCTCATGCAGGCCTGTGGCGTGCAGGGCGAGGACGGCTTCGCGCAGCGCGCCGTGTTCATCGTCGACCAGAACAACGAGATCCAGTTCTCGATGGTGACCGCCGGTTCCGTGGGCCGTAACCCCAAGGAGGTCCTGCGGGTCCTCGACGCCCTGCAGACCGACGAGCTGTGCCCCTGCAACTGGACCAAGGGCGAGGACACCCTGGACGCCGGCTCCCTGCTGGCCGGTGAGTGACGCATGTCCCTCGACTCCCTCAAGTCCGCCGTACCGGACTTCGCCAAGGACCTGAAGCTGAACCTCGGCTCGGTCATCGGCAACCAGGACAAGCTCACCCAGCAGCAGCTGTGGGGCACCGTCCTGTCCTGCGCGATCGCCGCCCGCTCCCCGCGCGTCCTGCGTGAGCTGGAGCCGGAGGCGAAGGCGAACCTCTCGCCGGAGGCGTACACCGCCGCCAAGTCCGCCGCCGCGGTCATGGCGATGAACAACGTCTTCTACCGCACCCGCCACCTGCTCTCCGACCCGGAGTACGGCACGCTGCGCGCGGGCCTGCGGATGAACGTCATCGGCAACCCCGGTGTGGAGAAGGTCGACTTCGAGCTGTGGTCGCTCGCGGTCTCCGCGGTCAACGGCTGCGGCCAGTGCCTGGACTCGCACGAGCAGGTCCTGCGCAAGGCGGGCGTCGACCGCGAGACGGTCCAGGAGGCCTTCAAGATCGCCTCGGTGATCCAGGCCGTCGCCGTCACCCTCGACGCCGAAGCGGCCCTGGCCGCCGAGTAGTCACCCGTACGGGCAACAGGGCCCCCGCAGCCGTCACCGGCCGCGGGGGCCCTGTCCGTTCACTTGCGCAGTGCGGTCATCAGGGCGCGCATGTCCTCGATCATCGCCGACTTGACCGCGTCCCCGTCGATCCGGCCCTGCTCCTCCGGGCCCCCGAACCACTGGACGGTGAGGCTGAACACCGCCCCGCCGTCGAGCACCTTGAGCCGGGGCTCCTGGTCGTACCCGGAGAACAGGGCCTGTTCCCCGAGCCCGGGGACCTGCTCCGCATCGGCGGGCATGTTGTCCGGCGTCAGGGCCAGGGCGCGCTCGGGACGCCGGCCGAATTCCGGCCCGGGGTCGGTCTTCTCGTGCAGTTCGACCAGCAGCTCGGCCTGGTAGACCATCCGCTGCTCGGGGCTCGGCGCCCAGTGGTCGCAGCGCGCCCAGTCCAGCACCGGGCTCTCCCCGTGCGTGACCGTGCCCGCGCCGAATCCGCCGCCGATCGCGCCCACCGCCTTCAAGGGCGCCTGCTCGCACAGGTTTTCCCCGTACCGGTACGCCAGCGGGGGCCCTGCGTCGCCGAAACGATCCTGCACGGCCAGCGTCCCGGCCCATACGGCGGAGGCCGCCAGTGCCCCGCCCAGGGCCCATGCCCACGGCCTGCGGCCGGAACCCATCCCCGGCTCCGGTTCGGCGAGCGGCACGGCAAGCGGCTCGGCGGTCTCCCCGCCCGGCCACTCGCCCTCCAGCTCGGGCTGGCTGATCACGGGCCGGCTTCCGCGGCGCTCACGCCCGTGTTCAGGGCGGTCGCCCCGTGCGGCGCCGGGCCGCTGCCGACGGGCCCGACCGGGTGCCGTTCGCGCGCGTGGGCCCGCAGGTAGCCGACCACCGTGTTGGTGACGGCGACCAGCGGCACCGCCACCACCGCCCCGCCGATGCCCGCGACCATGCCGCCGGCCGCCACCGACAGCACCACCGCGAGCGGGTGGACCCGTACGGCGCGGCCCAGGATGAAGGGCTGCAGCACGTGCCCCTCGATCTGCTGCACCGCGAGCACCACCAGCAGCACCATCAGCGCGGTGAACGGCCCCTGGGTCACCAGGGCCACGACGACGGCGAGGGCGCCGGAGATCACCGCCCCGACGAGCGGGATGAAGGCGAAGAGGAAGATGAAGACGGCGAGCGGAACGGCCATCGTCACGTCGAGGAAGTAGAGCCCGAGGCCGATGAAGACGGCGTCGATGAGCGCGACGAGCACCGTTCCGCGCACGTACGCGGTCAGCGTGCGCCAGGCGCGCGGACCGGCGCCCGCGAGGCCCGGGCGGGCGGCGGCCGGGGCCAGGCCCAGCACCCAGTTCCAGATGCGCGCGCCGTCGTAGAGCAGGAAGAGCGTCGAGAACATCGCGAGCAGCATGCCCGTCAGCACCTCGACGAGGACCGTCACGCCCTGGAGCCCGGCGGAGGTGATCTCCTCGGTGTTGGTGCCGATCGTCTCGCTGAGGTTCTTCGCGATGTCGTTGATCTGCTTCTCGGTCACGTGGAACGGACTGTCCAGTGCCCAGCTCTTGAGCTCGTTGATGCCCTCGCGCAGCCGGTTGGAGAGGTCGTCGAGGTTCTCCATGACCTGCCAGACCACGAACCAGCCGACCAGCCCGATGACGACGAAGCCGAGGACGGCGGTGACGGCGGTGGCAAGGCCCCGCGGCAGCCCGTAGCGCCGCAGCCGGACCACGAACGGCTGGAGCAGCGCGGTCACCAGCAGGGCGGCGGCGAACGCGAGGACGACCAGGCGCACTTCGCTGATCACCTTCATCAGCACCCAGAGCATCCCGGCGAGCAGCAGCAGCCGCCAGCTGGCCTCGGCGGCGACCCGCATCCCCCACGGGATGACGGTGACCGGATCGGGCCGGCCCGGCGGCGGCAGCGCGACGACCACGTCGTGCGGTACGGGAACGGGCTCCTCGGCGAGGGCGGCCGCTGCGGGTACGGCGACGGGCGGCGGCGGTTCCCCGGCGGCCTCGGCCTCGACCTCGGCCCGCCGTTCGTCGAGGCGCGCCTCCATCCGGCTCAGTCTGCTGCCGAGCCGGCCGAGCCAGCCTGCCCTCTTCGCCATGTCGTTCCCTTCCCCCCGTCTACGGTCACACCTCGCACGACCGTACACGCGAGGAACCCCACACCGTAGGACGGTGCGGGGTTCCTCGAGGTTGAACCGACCGGAGCGGTTTCTTCCTAGTACCAGCCGTTGGCCTGGTGGAAGCTCCAGGCGCTGCACGGGCTGCCGTAGCGCTCGTTCATGTAGCCCAGGCCCCACTTGATCTGGGTGGCCGGGTTGGTGCGCCAGTCGGAGCCGGCCGAGGCCATCTTCGAACCGGGGAGCGCCTGGACCAGGCCGTAGGCGCCCGAAGAGGAGTTGACCGCCTGGTAGTTCCAGGTGGATTCCTCGTTGATGATGTTGGAGAAGCACTGGTACTGGCCCGACGGGACCAGCTGCTGCGCGATGGCCTTGACCTGGGCGACCGTGTAGGAGCCCTGGACGGGGAAGTCGCCGGCGTCGCGGGTGGCGGACCGGCTGGCGACCTGCTCCTTCTCGTCGCGCTCCTTCTTGGCCTTGGCCTCGTCCGCTTCCTTCTTGGCCTTCTCCGCCTTCTCGGCGTCGGCCTTCTTGGACTTGGCGTCCTCCGCGGCCTGGATGCGCGCCGCCTCTTCCGCCGAACGCTTGGCGTCGGAGTCGGCGGCGTGGGCGATGGCGTCGGCCTGCTGCGTCAGGGACGCGCTCTGGACCTGTGCCTGCTCGCCGACCGGGACGTCAGTGAGGAGAGTCGCACCGGACGCGGTGGTCTCGAGATCGTTCGAGGAGGCGGCGTCGCCGGTGGCGACTCCGACGACTGCGCCGACGGTGGTGACCGCGGTGGCCGAAGCCACTGCGAACCCCCGGACCGAAATCCGGCTCACACGGTGTCCTTCCAGCAGCGTCCGCAGTGACCGCGCGGGCGCAAGAGTGCCCCTCGACACTGGCCTCCGTGGTGGTGCGGTCACTGGAGACGCGGGCCCGTGGGCAACTCCCTCGCGGGGGCTGCCACGTGAAACCGGGCGGCATACGGACATCGGCTGTGGAGTTGTGGTGCTGCGCGTATCCCACGGGGGATACAGGTGTTCCGTATGCGGGGCCTGACGGAAAACAGACTCTGCCGGACCCCGACGCCGCAGGGCAATTCCCCGTTGCGTGGGAAAGGTCACACCTGGCATGACGCCGTCGATTCGAGAAAAGCCCTGTGCAGCACGGCGCCGCCCGGCTAGGCTCCTGGGCCTTTGCCGGGCGGCGCCAACTCACCTTCCCGCTATGGGGTTTTTGACCCTTTCGGGCCCGGTGGGCGATCGGTGCCGGTCAGAGCGTTTCGAGCATCTCCGTGACCAGCGCGGCGATCGGGGAGCGTTCGGAACGCGTGAGCGTGACGTGGGCGAAGAGCGGATGCCCCTTCAGCTTCTCAACGACGGCCACCACTCCGTCGTACCGGCCGACCCGCAGATTGTCCCGCTGGGCCACGTCGTGGGTGAGCACCACCCGCGAATTGGCCCCGATCCGGGACAGAACGGTCAGCAGGACGTTGCGTTCCAGCGACTGGGCCTCGTCCACGATCACGAAGGAGTCGTGCAGCGAGCGGCCGCGGATGTGCGTGAGCGGCAGGACCTCCAGCATCCCGCGGTTGAGCACCTCCTCGATGACCTCGCGCCCGGCCACCGCCGAGAGGGTGTCGAAGACCGCCTGCGCCCACGGGCTCATCTTCTCGGAGGCGTCGCCCGGCAGGTACCCGAGGTCCTGGCCGCCGACCGCGTACAGCGGCCGGAAGACCATCACCTTCTGGTGCTGCCGGCGTTCCAGCACCGCCTCCAGTCCCGCGCACAGCGCCAGGGCCGACTTTCCGGTGCCGGCCCGGCCGCCCATCGAGATGATCCCGATCTCCGGGTCGAGCAGCAGGTCGAGGGCGATGCGCTGTTCGGCGCTGCGGCCGTGCAGCCCGAAGGCCTCCCGGTCGCCCCGGACGAGCTTCACGTTGCCGTCGGCCGTGACCCGGCCGAGGGCCTTGCCCCGCTCGGACTGCAGGACCAGCCCGGTGTGCACGGGGAGTTCCGCGGCCTCCGGTACGTAGAGCCGTTCCTCGGAGTAGAGGAGGTCCACCTGTTCCCCGGAGAGGGAGAGCTCGCTCATGCCGGTCCACCCGGCATCGGTGATCGCGAGTTCCGCGCGGTATTCCTCCGCGAGCAGCCCCACGGAGGAGGCCTTGATGCGCAGGGGAAGGTCCTTCGACACGACCGTGACGTCGTAGCCCTCGGCCTGGAGGTTGCGGGCCACCGCGAGGATCCGCGAGTCGTTGTCCCCCAGCCGGAAGCCGGCGGGCAGGACGCCCGGGTCGGAGTGGTTGAGCTCGACGCGCAGCGTGCCGCCCAGATCGCCCAGCGGGATGGGGGCGTCGAGGCGACCGTAGCGGACCCGGAAGTCGTCGAGCAGGCGCAGGGCCTGCCGGGCGAAGTAGCCGAGTTCGGGATGGTGCCTCTTTGCCTCCAGCTCGGTGATCACCACGATCGGGAGCACGACCTCGTGCTCGTCGAAGCGGGAGATCGCGTTGGGGTCTGCCAGCAGGACGCTGGTGTCGAGGACGTAGGTCCGCCTGTCGGGCAGGCGGCGCTTTGTGCTGGTCACCACGGAAGGACGTACCCCCTCGGAAGAGGTCGGGCCATGAAGACCGGACCGGTCATCGGCACCCATGCCAGGGCCGATTTCCGGCCCTCCAATCCGACCGTGCGAACCGCACGCGCGTCCTGGTGCAAAGGGCCTCCCGGGCGGACGGCCCTGTGCCGTCCGCTGAGACTCGACACCCGTGGATCGGGCATCGACCTGCCATCGTTATGCCCTCGAACATGGGCCGCCATGCCATGGCATATGACGGACGCTCGGTGAATCCCTGGTGAAGGCTTCGCGAGGGGGACGGAAGGGGCCGAAGGGGCGTCAGCCGCGGGGGTCAGGTGCCGTAGCGCCGGTGCCGGGCTGCGTAGTCGCGCAGGGCCCGGAGGAAGTCGACCTTGCGGAAGGCCGGCCAGAACACCTCGCAGAAGTAGTACTCCGAGTGGGCGCTCTGCCAGAGCATGAATCCGGACAGCCGCTGTTCGCCGCTGGTACGGATCACCAGGTCCGGGTCGGGCTGGCCGCGGGTGTAGAGGTGCTCCGCGATGTGGTCGATGTCCAGGACCTCGGCGAGCTCCTCGAAGGAGGTGCCCTTCTCGGCGTGCTCCAGGAGCAGCGAGCGGACCGCGTCCGCGATCTCCTGGCGGCCGCCGTAGCCCACGGCGACGTTGACCAGTATCCCGTCGACGTCGTGCGTGGCCTGCTCGGCCTCCTTCAGCACGGACTGCGTCCGGGCGGGCAGGATGTCCAGGTTGCCGACGTGGTGGACGCGCCAGCGGCCGTCCTCGGCGAGGCCCTGGACGGTGTTCTCGATGATGTTGAGCAGGGGCCTGAGCTCGACCTCCGGCCGGTCCAGGTTGTCCGTGGAGAGCATCCACAGGGTGACGACCTCGACGTCCGTCTCGGTGCACCAGCCCAGCATCTCGGAGATCTTGTCGGCGCCGGCCTGATGGCCCTGCACCGTCGAGCTCCCCGACGCCTTGGCCCAGCGCCGGTTCCCGTCCAGGATCACGCCGATGTGCTTGGGCGACGCGTCATGGTCGAGGCGGCCTTCCACCCGGCGTGCGTAGAGCCTGTACACCAGGTCGCGCAGCTTCACGATCTTCCAGCCCCTCCGTGCAATGCCCCCGTGCGGATTGCGGTCTCCCCCGAGGCCGCCACATTACTGCGCGGCGGGATGGGGTACCCAACTCGGCCGGTCACAAGTCCGTGATAGGGAGGACATCGTGACTGATAACAATCCCTATCGGGCAGAGCCCTCGCGCTACGACTCCATGCAGTACCGGCGCACCGGCCACAGCGGCCTCAAGCTCCCCGCCATCTCCCTCGGCCTCTGGCACAACTTCGGTGACGACAAGTCCCTGGAGTCCCAGCGGGCCATCCTCCGCCGCGCCTTCGACCTCGGCGTGACCCACTTCGACCTGGCGAACAACTACGGCCCGCCGCCCGGCTCGGCCGAGCTCAACTTCGGGAAGATCTTCGCGCAGGACTTCGCGTCGTACCGCGACCAGCTGATCCTCTCCACCAAGGCCGGCTACTTCATGCACGAGGGCCCCTACGGCGAGTGGGGCAGCCGGAAGTACCTGATGAGCTCGCTCGACGCCTCGCTGAAGCGGATGGGCGTGGACTACGTCGACGTCTTCTACTCGCACCGCTTCGACCCGGAGACCCCGCTGGAGGAGACCATGGGCGCGCTCGCGTCCGCGGTCCAGCAGGGCAAGGCGCTGTACGTCGGCGTGTCCTCGTACACGGCGGAGCAGACGGCCGAGGCGGCGCGGATCCTGCGGGAGATGGGCGTGCGGCCGCTGATCCACCAGCCCTCGTACTCCATGATCAACCGCTGGACGGAGGAGGACGGGCTGCTGGACACCCTGGAGGAGGCCGGCATGGGCTGCATCTCCTTCGCGCCGCTCGCGCAGGGCCTGCTGACCGGCAAGTACCTCAAGGGCATCCCGGAGGGCTCGCGGGCCTCGCAGGGCAAGTCGCTGAACCCGGACCTGCTCTCGGACGACGTGCTGGGCCGCCTCGCCGGGCTGAACGAGATCGCCGGCCGGCGCGGGCAGTCGCTGGCGCAGCTGGCGCTGACCTGGGTGCTGCGCGACGAGCGGATGACCTCGGCGCTGATCGGCGCGTCGAGCGTGAAGCAGCTGGAGGAGAACGTGGCCGCGCTGGCCGGTGCGCCGCTGTCCGAGGAGGAGCTGAAGGAGATCGACTCCTTCGCCGTCTCCACCCCCGGCACCAACATCTGGGCCCAGCGAGGCTGACCTGCGCTTTTGCCCGGAGGGGGCGGAAAACAAAAAACGGGCCGGTCCGTGGGGGGGATACGGACCGGCCCGAGGGGGGGGTTCCACCATAACCCTTCGTAAAGCGTGATGCGTGCATTGCCGCGAAACGATTACGCTCCGAATCCGCCCAGCAGCACTCCGGTGAGCGCTCCGGCCGCCATGAAGGGGCCGAAGGCGAAGCCCGTCGTACGGGTCGCCCGGCCGCGCAGCACAAGGCCGAGGCCGTATACGGCCCCGTAGAGCAGCCCCAGGAAGGCCCCGGCCGCCCATACCCCCCACCCGTACCACCCAAGAGCGACCCCCAAGGGAAGCGCCAGCTTGACGTCGCCGAGGCCCATCCCGGCGGGGTTCACCAGGAACAGCACGAGGTACGCGGCCCCGAGCGCGCCCCCGCCCAGCAGGGCGAGCCGCCAGGAGCCGGCGGCGCCGGGCAGCAGCGCGGCCGCGCCGAGGAGCGCGGCGGTGGCGGCGGCCAGCGGGAGGGTCAGTACATCGGGCAGCCGGTGCACGGCGAGGTCGACGAGGGCCAGCAGGACGAGGGCGGGCGCGAGCGCGACGTACGCCGCCGCTTCGGGGCGCGGCCCGACGGCGGCGGCGAGCGCCCCGCAGACGGCCCCCGAGGCCGCCCAGGCCCCCACCGGTCCGTAGCGGTGCCCCCGGCAGCGGGCGGGACCGAGCCACCCGGCGATCGGATGCCCCTCGGGGCACAGCTCCCGCCACGGCTCCCCCGGCGCGGCGGACAGCCGGTACGCGGCGCGCGGCAGCACCAGCAGCCCGGCGGCGGCGCCGTACGCGACGGCGAGGAGGACGATCACGGCGTGGCCCATCCGCCGAAGGTAGCCCCGCCGCCCCGGCCCCGAGGGGGTTCCGGGGAGTCGGGGACCGGATCTAGGGTGGCCGCCATGACGCGGTGGGTGGACGGGCACGGGACCCTCGGGATCCTCGGGGACGGCGCGGTGGCGCTGCCGTTGGCGGTTCCGCTGGAGGTTCCACTGGAGGTCGCCGCCTCGTACCGGGCCCGTACGCGCGGGCTCCTCGGGCGGGACGGCATCGAGGGGGCGCTGCTGCTGACCCCGGCGGCGAGCGTGCACACCTTCCGGATGCGCTTCCCGATCGACGTGGCCTACCTGGACCGGAGCCTGCGGGTCCGCGCCGTCGTGACGATGCCCCCGGGCCGCCTCGGCCTGCCCCGTCCGCTGTCCCGGCACGTCCTGGAGGCGGAGGCGGGCGCGATGGCCGGCTGGGGGCTGCGCCCGGGGACCCGCGTCGAGGTGCGGGAGGCGGGCCGTCTCGACACCGCCTAGGCCGAAGAGCGTGCGGGCGGTAGGTTGGGGCGGTTGAGCTGGGGCGCGCAGGGGAGCGGCATGACGGAGAACGCGCGGATCAAGGCGCTTGAGCAGATCATGCCGGCGACGCACGGCGCCGACGAGGACATCGACTGGCAGGCGGCGGAGGCCGTCTGGGGAACCCGGTTCCCGGCCGACTTCGTGGCGTTCATGGGGCGTTTCGGCGCCGGGTCCATCAACGGCGAGGCCAGCATCCTGCTGCCGCTGCCCAAGCCGGGCCTGCAGTGGGACCCGGCGGAGATGGCCGAGGAGACCGCCAACGCCCGGCAGGTGTGGGAGGCCGAGGGCGGCCGGGCCGCCTTCGACGTGGACCCGGAGGCGATCGTCGCCTGGGGGGTCACCGGAGGCTCCGACATCCTGTGCTGGGTCACCACCGACCCGGACCCCGACCGGTGGCCGGTCCTGGTCGTCGGGCGGCACACCGCCGACTCCTTCGCCGTGTACCCGTACGGCATGGCCGAATTCCTGCTGCTGCTGTGCTCCGACGAGTTCGACGTGAGCCCGGTCAGCATCACCTTCTGGGACGGCGGCCACCTCAGCTTCGTGCACTGGCGCAAGGCCCAGCGCCGGTGGCAGGAGGGCCGCAACCCCGAGACGGGCGAGCCCGACCCGTACGCGGGCGAGTTCGCCGACTAGTCCGCCGACCGGTCCGGACCCTCCCGGCCCCCCCTTTCACCCCTCAGCCCGTTTCCTGGCCGGAAACGGGCTTTTCGGCATGTCTACGCGCGTCCGTTTTGTGGATCACATATCGGAAAACACCAGCCGGAAAAGCCGCACTTGGAGCATTGACCACAACTACCGCCCCAATGGAATCAACCACCCTCCCGTCAGGAGAGAATTCCGGCCAACGGGCCCACGGTGGGACACCCCGGCCCGGAGCAACTCATAAGCAATAACCGGACTCAAAAGAAAATCAGGGGTATCCACCCGTGCGACGAAGAATCTTCGGCGCGGCCGCCGCGGCGGCCGCGTTCGGCCTGTTGGTACCGCTGTCGGGCTGCGGAAGCCCCGGGGCCGGAGCGGCCGGCAGCGGCACGCTGCGCCTGGTCGCGGCGGAATACGGCGACAATCCGGGCAACAGCTCGAAGGCTTTCTGGGACAAGGTGACGAGCGATTTCACCGCCGCCCATCCCGGCCTCAAGGTGGAGGTCCAGCTGCTTCCCTGGGCGGACATCGACCGCGAAGTCTCCCGCATGGTCAAGGCCGGCAAGGCCCCGGACATGGCGCTCATGGGCTCGTACTCGGACTTCGCGGCCCAGGGCAAGCTGTATTCCGCCGAAGAACTCCTCTCCATCACCGCCGAGGCGAACTTCCTCCAGCCCCTCGCGGAGGCCGGCTCGGTCGGCAACACCCTGTACGGGCTGCCGTTCGTGGCGAGCAGCCGCCTCCTCTTCTACAACGAGACCCTCTTCAAGCAGGCGGGCGTCACCAGCGCGCCGAAGACCTGGTCGGACCTGAAGACCGCCGCCAAGGCCCTCAAGGACAAGGGCGTGAAGTTCCCCTACGCGCTGCCGCTGGGCCCCGAGGAGGCGCACGCGGAGGCGATGATCTGGGAGCTGAGCAACGGCGGCGGCTACGCCGACAACAGCGGCAACTACAGCCTGGCCTCCGACCAGAACATCTATACGTTCCGCTGGCTCAAGGACCAGCTGGTCGCCCCCGGCCTGACCGGCCCCGTCCCGCCCTCGCAGCTGAACCGCGCCGACGCCTTCGCCGCCTTCCTGCGCGGCGAGGTCGGCATGCTCAACGGCTACCCGTCGCTCTCCCACGAGGCGCGGGCCAAGGGCATCTCGGTCGGCACCGTGTCCATGCCGGTCTCCGACACCCTCGGCGCGGGCGAGACCCCGCCGACCGTGGGCGTGGCCGACTGGATGATGGCGTTCAAGCAGAACGGGAAGCGGGCCGAGATCGGCGCCTTCCTCGACTTCGTCTACTCGGACAAGAACCTGTCGGACTTCGCGGGCCGCTACCACCTGCTGCCCTCGACGGTCACGGCCTCCCGCACCCCGGCGGGCGGCGGCATCGACAAGAACGACGAGCAGTTCCTGACCGCCCTGCGCGGCGCCCAGCTCTACCCCGTCAACGACCCGTCCTGGGTGACGGTCAGCGACACCATCAAGCGCGGCATCGGCCGGGCCGTGGAGCCGAGCGGCGACCCGAAGGCCGTGCTGGAGGACATCGCCACGAAGGCCGGCGAAGCCGGCAAGAAGCACTGAGCGAGCGCTGGACGAGCACCACGAGAACCACCGGAGTCCCTCCCGTTCCGGGACCTTCGCCTCCCTGCCGCGCCCCATCCCGTACGGCAGAATGACTGTGACGGCCTCGATCCGAGGCCCCGGCCCAGTCGCCCGACGAGCACCCACAAGGTGCCCGGGGCGGCAGGCCTCCCCTCCCCCCTCCCGGGCTAGCGGCCGTGCTGCCCGTTCTCCGCGGAGAACGCCGTCCGGTACTGCTCGCAGCTGGAGTCCCAGCGCAGCGTGCCCGTCAGCGTCCCGTAGCCGGAGCGGGTGACCGACCACTCCACCGTGTACGCACCGGTGTCGCAGGCGATCCGCCTGCCTCCCGCGATCTTCTGACGGCCCGTCGCCGGCTGCCCGGACAGCTCCTTGTGCACCTCCCCCGCCTTGGCCCGCTTCGCGTCGCGCAGCACCGCGTGCACGACGATCAGGTGCTTGCCGTCCTTGGTGGTCAGGGCCTTCTTCACGAGCGTCGAGTCGGAGACCGCCCACGCGAACTCGTACGAGGGCTCCCACGCCAGCGTCTTCGGGTCCCCGACCTGGCGCTCGAACTCGCGCGCGCCCTCGGGACCGGGCCGGGTCACCGTCTTGTACTGCACCCCCGGGTGGAAGCGGAGCTGCCCCTCCACCTTGTGCATGTCGTCCTTGGACCACATCGACTTCATCGCCTTCTCGTCCCCGGACGGGTCCTGGAGGTACGCCGTGCCTTGTGCGGCGGTGGCGGCCGTCTGGCCGAGGGCGGGGGCGAGGGCCGCGACGGTGGCGGCGAGGCTGAGCGCGACGGTGCGGGTGCGGTTCATGCCCGGTCCAACGGGCCCCCGCGGCGCGCCGGAACGAGCCCGCGCACGCGTTCACCCGTAAGAGATGATGACGAAGTCCCCGCTCCGGCGGGGGTGCGGCCGCGGCGCCTCTGCTTGGCTGTCCGCGGACCGGAAGAGAACAGGCGTACGACGACGGGGATGGCATGGGTGTGATGGTGAACGGCACGGTGGAGGCGGGCTGGGAGTCGGTCCGGGAGGAGTTCGAGGCTTTCGTGGCCGCCGAGCCGAACCCGCCGGAGGCCCAGCTGGCGGTGCGTCACCACGGTCGGCCCGTGGTCGACCTGTGGGGCGGCGAGGACACCGACGGGGACACGCTGAGCCCCGTCTACTCGATCACCAAGGGGGCCGCCCACCTGGTCGTGGGGCTGCTGGTGCAGGACGGTCTGCTGGAGCCGAGCCGCCCGGTGGTGGAGTACTGGCCCGAGTTCACGGGGCACGGCAAGGAGCGGCTGACGGTACGGCAGCTGGTCGCGCACGGCTCCGGGCTGCTCAACACCCCGGAGGGCTTCTCCTACGAGGAGATCGCGGACGACGCCCTGATCGCGGCGCGGCTGGCGCGGGCGGAGCCGTACTGGGAGCCCGGGACGGCGTACGGGTACCACGCGTTCGTGATCGGCGCCCTGGTGGGCGAGCTGGTCCGGCGGGTGACCGGCCGCTCCCTCCAGGAGGTCTACGAGGAGCGCGTACGGGCGCCGTACGGGCTGGACCTGTACATGGGGCTGCCGGCCGCGCTGGAGGGCCGCTGGAAGCCGGTCCTGGAGATGCTGCCGACACCGGCGCAGCGGGAGCTGCTCGCGGCGGGCGGGCCGATGCCCGAGCTGATGAGGGTCGCCTTCAACGCGCACCGCGAGCCGCCGATGGACCTCATCGCGTACGGCAACCACCCGGCGGTGAAGGGCCGGGGCCCGGCCTCGGCGGGCGGCACGGGTACGGCGCGCGGGGTGGCCGGCCTGTACGCGGCGGCGACCGTCGGGCTGGGCGGGCTGCCGGCGCTGCTGGAGCCGGGGACGGCGGCGGAGTTCGCGCGGCCGCACACGCCGGGCACGGACCGGGTCACCTCGGAGGAGGACCACTTCGGGCTGGGCTTCGAGCGGCAGCACGCGGTGGGCCCCGAGGCCTTCGGGCACTGCGGGGCGGCGGGCGGGCTGGGCTTCGCCGACCCGGTCACGGGGATCGCGTACGGGTACACGCGCCGCCGCTTCGGCTTCCCGGGCGGTACGGCTCCGGAGAACGGCCGGCTGGCGGCGGCGGTACTGAAGGTGGCGCGCGGGCTGTAGCCGGTCAGGCCTGGCCGGTCTCGAAGCGGCTGACGCGGCCGTCGGGGGTGACGTCGAACCGCCAGGCGGTGCGCATCTCGCCCCAGGTGTCGTTGCGGTAGTCGACGACGAGGGAGCGGCCCGCGTCGGCTTCGGAGTCGACGGCCATGTGGCCGCCGGCGGAGAAGATCTCCCGTTCGGACCAGTCGGCGATGTCCCGGTCCGAGCCGTCGTCGGACATGGTCGCGCCGGGGGTCAGGGCCGTCTGGAAGGCGGCCCGGTCCCCGGCGTTGACGGCGGTGACGAAGGCGCGGACGGCGGGGTCGGTCAGCTGGGCCGGGTCGATCACGGGGGCTCCTGGGGGTGGGGGCGTACGGGGCTGCGTACGCGGCCGGGTGCGGTGCTGCGTGCGGTGCTGCGTGCGGTGCTGCGTGCGCGACCAGGGAACACCGTGGGCGGGGCCGGGGCACCGACCCTCACCCGTTCGCCGCCGGACGGCGTGTCAGGCCGGTTCGTCGGGCCGGTTCGTCGGGCGGGTTCGTCGGGCGGGTTCGTCAGGGGGCGGTGCGGACCGGGAAGCCGGTCGGGCGGCCCTGGTCCTTCAGCCAGGTCAGCACCTGGTCGAGGGCGGCGACGGTCTGCCGGCGGTCGCCGCCCCCGTCGTGGAAGAGGACCGTCGGCCCGTTGCCCATCTCGCGCTTGACGGCGTCCACGATCGCGGCGGTGCCGGGCTTGCCGAAGTCCTTGGTGTCGACGTTCCAGCCGAGCGGGCGCATCCCGTGGGCCGCGGCTATTCGGCGGCTGTCCGGGGTGAAGGCCCCGCCGGGGGCCCGGTAGTACTCGACCTTCGCGCCGCCGCCCGCGGCCTCCTCTATCTGCTTCTTCGCGTCGAGGATCTGGGCCTCCTGGTAGGCGACGGGCTTCTTGTCCATGGCCGTGTCGTGGGAGGTGGTGTGGTCGCAGAGCCGGTGTCCGCCCGCGACGACCTTCTTGACCAGGTCGGGGTGGGCCGCGGCCTGCGGGCCGATCATGCAGAAGGTCGCCTTCACGTCGTGCCGGGCCAGGACGTCGAGGATCTGGGGGGTCCAGCGGGGGTCGGGGCCGTCGTCGATGGTGATGTTGACGGCGTTCCCGCCGAGTTCGGAGGCGTGGGCGATGGTGTCGGGCAGCCCCGCCGGGGCGCCGGCGCCGGGCTTGCCGTCGTCGCCCTTGGAGTCGCCCTTGGTGTCTCCCTTGGACTCGCCCTTGGGGTCGCCCTTGGGGTCGCCGGACGTCCCGCCCTCCGACTGCCGGGCCGCGTTCTCGTGCCGGGGAGCCGGGTCTTCGTCGGCCGCCACCAGGGTCGTCACGCCCCAGATGGTCGCCGCGACGGCCACGGCCGAGGCCCCGACGGCCAACCGGGCCCGGAGGCTCTGCTTCTGCGTAGGCGTCATGTGTCCACTCCCCATCCCATCGCGCGGGCGCTCTGTGGGTCATGACGTCTGCGAACCTGCCGAAGTTCCGCTGAATTGCCCTATAAATTCCAGGTAATAAGGAGTTTGAGCCTTCATAGCCCCGGATGCCCCACAAGTCGCACCTCACCCCTCCGACCCCACGCTTCGCATGTGCCCCTGGGTGCGCACGCGAAAAGGTCCGGCCCGGGGATGTCTTCCCGGGCCGGGCCTTTTGGGGGGCGCACGGTGCGTGGGACGACCGTGTCGTCAGGGGGCGCCCGCGTCCAGCGGAGCCGGCGCGGCCGTGGCGCCCTCGCCGGCGGCCT
>NZ_JBHWBP010000036.1:0-39110 GCF_042735575.1 Streptomyces sp. NPDC059564
CCCCCAAGGTGGCTGGGGAAGGCAAGCCAGTGGAAACAATAATTCGTGTAACTAAGGCACGTATTCAGCACTCACCGCGCCACTGGAACCGCTCGACGGTCCGCCCTCCGGCGGGAAGGTTCCCGCGCCCCTCGTCCCAGCCGTAGTGCACCGTGCCTCCCCCTCCCCTGAGGGCCGTAGCCGAACGCCATGGTCAGGGCCGAAAGGGGACGCCGCCACCTCGTGCGTACGAGGGTTCAGCGCCCGGCACCGCCGGTCAGGGCTTCGACCTCGGCCGTGTAGAGGAGGGCCGGGTCCAGGCCCATGCCGGTGAAGTGGCCCGCCAGTTCCAGGGAGAGCGCGCCGTGCAGGCGTGTCCAGAAGGACAGGGCCAGGCGGAGCGCCGCCGGGGAGGCGTCCGGGTGGCCGGCGGCCCATGCGCGGTGGTCGGCCAGGTGGTCCGCGAAGGCGCGTACGTGATCGCCGGGCGCGGGGTCCGGCGAGGCGGCCACGCAGGCGTCGAGCAGGGCCGACATCATCTCCGAGGCGATCTCGGTGATGTCCTGCGGGGCGTGGTAGCCGGGCACCGGGGTTCCGTAGACGAGGAAGTAGCGGTGCGGGTCCTCCAGGGCCCAGCGGCGCAGCACCCGCGCCAGCTCGGAGAGCCGGGCAGGGCCGGGGCCCGCGTCCCCGACGGCGCCGAAGGCGTCCGCGAGGCTGCGGTAGGCGTCCCGGATGAGCTCGGTGATCAGCTCGTCGCGGTTGGCGAAGTACCGGTACAGGGCCGGTCCGCTCAGGCCCATCTGCTTGGCGATGGCGTTGAGGGACAGGGCGGAGGCGCCGGATCCGGCGATCTGCTGCCAGGCCTTCTCCTTGACCTCCGCGCGGATCTGCTGCCGGTAGCGCTCGCGGGGAGTCGTCGTGCTGTCCGTCGTAGGCATGGTGAGAGGTTATCACTATCGGCAAGGGTCATCACGATCCCATGCTCCGCTCCCTTGACATGACCGTGAGTCGCGTTCATTCTGGTTACAGGTTCTAACGAACACGAGAACCACAAACACCCCAAGCAACCAGGAGACCGTCATGGACACCGTCGAGCGCGTCGAGATCGTTCTGCCGGGCAAGGTCGAGCCGGAAGGGCTGGAGCTGCACCGGGGGCCGGTGCCGGTGCCGGCGGCCGGACAGGTCGTGGTGGAGATGGAGGCCACGGGGGTGTCCTTCGCCGAGCAGCAGATGCGGCGCGGCCGGTACTACGACCAGCCCGCGTTCCCCTTCGTCCCCGGCTACGACCTGGTCGGCACCGTGCGGGCGGCCGGTGCGGGCGTGGAGGCCGGGCTGCTCGGCCGGCGGGTGGCGGCCATGACGAAGACCGGGGGCTGGGCGAGCCACGTCCTCCTCGACGCCGCCGACGTGGTGGAAGTGCCGGACGGTGTGGGCGCGGTGGCCGCGGAGACGGCGGTCGTCAACGGGATCACCGCCTGGCAGATGCTCCACCGCAAGGCCCGGGTGCGCGCCGGTCAGACCGTCCTGGTCCACGGTGCCAACGGCGGGGTCGGCTCGATCCTGGTCCAGCTGGCGCTCGCCGCCGGCGCCCGGGTGATCGGCACCGCCTCGCCCCGCCACCACGACGCGCTGCGCGCCCTCGGCGTGAGCCCGGTCGACTACCGCGGCGGAGACGTCGCCGCCCGGGTACGGGAGATCGCGCCCGACGGGGTGGACGCCGTGTTCGACCACGTCGGCGGCGAGGGCATCGTCGACTCCTGGCGGCTCCTGACCCGCGGCGGCACCCTCGTCTCCTACGGCAGCGCCGCCACCCGCGACGACGAGGGCTCCGGCGCGTCGCCGGTGCTGCGGCTCCTGGGGCGGGTGTGGCTGTGGAACGCGCTGCCCAACGGCCGCAGCGCGTACTTCTTCAACGTCTGGGCCGGTCGTGCCTACGCGAAGAACCGCTTCCGGACCCGTCTGCGCTCGGACCTCACCCGGGTCTTCACCGCCCTCCAGCGCGGCGAGATCAGCGCCAAGGTCGCCGCCGAGATCCCCCTGGCCCGCGCCGCCGAGGCGATGCGCCTGGCCGAATCGGGCACCGTCGCCGGCAAGGTCGTCCTCGTCCCCTGACCTGCCCCGACCCGCCCGACCCCACCCTCACCACCTCAGGGAGAACCCGCCATGCCCGTGCTCAGCACCCTGCTCACCCAGGCCGCCGCCCTGCCCGCCGCACTCGCGATCGGCGTGTCCGGCACCCCCCACCACCCCGTCGGGATCGACCACGACGCGCCCGTCATCACCCGCGACGACATCGTCATCCACGCCCCGCTGCACAAGATCTGGAAGATCCAGACCGACGTCGGCAACTGGCCCGCCTGGCAGCCCGAGGTCGTCGAGGCCGCCAAGCTCACGCCGGGTCCCCTGCGGACCGGGTCCGTCTTCCGCTGGTCCGTCCACGGCCTCAGCGACATCAGCTCCACCGTCGAGCAGGCCGAGCCGCTGCGGCGCATCGTGTGGGGCGGACCGGCGCAGGGGATCACCGCCGTCCACGTGTGGACCTTCACCCCGCGCGAGGACGGCGTGCACGTCCACACCGAGGAGTCCTGGGCCGGCGCCCCCGTGGAGGCCGACACCCCGGCGCTCCAGCAGGCGCTCGACGCCTCCCTGGACGAGTGGCTCCACCGCCTGAAGGCGAAGGCCGAGAGCTGAGCGCCCGTGTCACCCGGCGGGTTCGCGGGAGGTGTCGAAGACCTCGTCGCGGGTCGCGGCCAGGGCGCTCTCCAGGGCGCCGCGCAGGACCGGGTGCTCGTGGACCTCGGCGAGTACCAGCGGTGGCTGGCAGGCGGAGAGTTCGGAGAGTTCGGCCTCGACCAGGGCGCGCAGCGGTTCGCCGCCCGCGGTGAACAGGCCGCCCGAGAGGATCACGACGTCGGGGTCGAGGACGGCGGCGATCGAGGACAGTCCCGTGGCGACGCCGGTCGCGAACACCTCCAGGAGCCGGCGGTACGGACCGTCGGCGTGGGTGGCGGCCCGCCGCAGGAGGGCCGTGGCGGTGGCGAGCACGGGATCCGCCCCGGGCGACGGGGCCGGTTCGGGGAGGTCCGCGGCGTAGTCGATGCCCAGGCCGCGGGCGATGACGGGTACGGCCTGGCAGCCCGCCAGGTCCTGGTACCCGCCGGTCTGGGCCACCTCGGGGTTGCGCACCACCGGTGTTCCGGGCACGGGCATGAAGCCGACCTCGCCCGATCCGCCGGTGCGGCCGCGGTGGAGGCGTCCGCCGAACATCATGGCGGCGCCGATGCCCTCCTCGTTCCACAGCAGGAAGAAGTCCTCGTGTGCGCGGGCCGCTCCGAGCCGCCGTTCCGCGACGGCCACGAGGTTGACGTCGTTCTCGCAGTCGACGGGCATCGGCAGCCGGGCCGCCAGCTCGTCGAACAGGGTCGGCGACCGCCACCCGGGCATGTGCGTGGGGTAGCGGACCCTGCCCTCCCGGAGGTCGAAGGCCAGCGGGGCGCCGACGACGACCCGGCGGATGGCGTCCGCGGTGATGCCGGCCTCCCGCGCGGCCCCGTCGACGGCCACGATCACCTGGTCGACCTCGTCGCCGCACGCCTCGGGGGCCGTGAGTTCGTACGTGCCGATCGTGCGCCCGGTGATGTCGGCGACGGCCGCCCGGATCAGGCCGGGTGTCACGTCGAGCCCGGCGGCGTACGCCGCCGCCGGGTTGAGGGTGTAGAGCAGGCCGCCCGGTCCGCGGTGTCCGCCGGAGGTGCCCCCGGCCACCACGAGGCCGTCGGCCTCCAGGCGGGCCAGCATGAGCGAGGCCGTCGGCTTGGACAGGCCGGTCAGCCGGCCGATCTGGGCCCGGGACAGGGCGCCGTGCTCCAGCAGGACCTCCAGGGCCGCCCGGTCGTTCATGGTCCGCAGGAGCCTGGGCACGCCGGGACTTGCCTTGCTCGTCACGCCCACCCCGGGTTCTCCGTCCGACTTCTCCTCCCCCATGCTATCGACCTTGATCGATGCGGCCGCCCCTGGCGTCCGGGGTCCCCGGCTGTATCGAGTTCGGCCTGTCCGCGATCCTCACCGCTCCGGCCGGGGGAAGATCACCCTGAGCCGCTCGACCCGGCCGTCGCGGCGGAACATGACCCAGGCCAGGTTCGGCGGGCAGACGTGGACGGCACCCTCGTGGGTGACGTCCATCTCCCAGATGCCGATGTCCCGGCCGGCCACCACATGACGCAGGTGCTGGCGCACCCCGCCCTCCAGGTACCGGCGCATGACCGGGACGGGATGGACGCGCTCGCCGGGCCGGCCGAGCCGGCCGACCATTTCGGACTCCTGCGGCCACAACTCGGAGATCTCCCGGGGCAGACCGCCGCTCTCCCACGCCCTCAGGGTCGCCACGGCCTCCTGCCTGCTCCCCTCGGTGACGGCGGCGGCGTCGTCGTGCGCCTGCGCGGCCGTCGACGCGAGTGCCCGGGCCATCTTGGCCCGGGCCTGGCTGAGCCTGCTGCGCACCGTACCGACCGGGACCTCGCACGCGTCCGCGATCTCCTGGTACGTGCTGATGCCGCTGAAGTGCCGCAGCATCAGCACGAGCCGCAACTGCTGCGGCAGTTCCTCCACCGCGTCCCAGATCCAGTCGCGCATCGCGTGCTGCTCGATGAGCCGCTCGGGTTCCGACGGCGCCTGGTCGCGAAGGTGCCGGTGACCGAGGGCGCCAAGGGCGTCAAGACCGTCGAGGCCCGGCGTCTCCCGTGCGGCGCGCAGGCGCATGCGGCAGGAGTTGCGGACGACGGCCCGCAGCCAGGCGCCCACGGCCGCGGGATCCCGTACGTCGCCGATGCGCCGCAGCGCGGTCAACGCGGCGTCCTGTACCGCGTCTTCGGCATCGGGGCCGTAGCCGAGCAGGCTCAGCGCCACCGCGCGCATCGAGGCCTGGTGGCGGGCCAGCAGCAGCCCGAGGGCTCCGGTCTCGCCGGCCTGGGCCCTGCGGGTGAGCTCCTCGTCCGTGGGCGGATCGAGGGATGTCGTCATGACCGGGCGGACCCCTCCGTGAGGGTGACGGTGTATCACGCGTCGTACGATATAGGGGAGTTGGAGTCCCAGCGGCTTGCCCGCTCCGGCAGCCAGCTGCCGTGGAATCCGGCCGGGACGCGGTGGGGCAGTTCCACCACGGCCTGGACGGAAAACTCCGCGGCGTCGAGGACGAGCAGCTCCCCCGCCCCGCCGTCGTCGTCGGAGACGAGCGACAGGAGCCAGCCCTCGTCCTCGCCGGTGGCGTCCGCCGCCGGTACGAAGACCGCTTCCCCGGCGTAGCGGCTGCCGGGCGTCTCGTGCACGCGGCTGGCACGGTGCGCGAGGTCGTGTTTGGTGATGCCGTCACCGGAGACGGTGTACAGGTAGCGGTTCGGGCGTCCGGTGAGGGTCTCGTTGTGCGTGGGGAACTCGGCGTCGCGGTCGTCCAGTCGGGACGAGGCGACACGGCCGGTGGCCGGGTCCAGCGTCCAGCGGTGCAGCACGGCGGGGGCCTGGGCGCGGCCGGGCGGGCCGAGGGGGCCGGCCGGGCCCGCGGTCCCGCCGAAGCCCGACCAGGCGTCCCGGAAGCCGGTGCGGTCGTAGCGCACCGCGTCCAGAACGATCCGCCCCCGCGGGTCCTCGTAGGCGTTGCCCACGTGGAAGACGTAGCAGGGATCGATCTCGTACCACCGCACGTCGGTGCTGCCGGGCCTGCGCGGCATGACCCCGAGCCGGGCGCCGTACCCCTCGTCCCACCGGTAGGGCATGCCGCCGCGCCCGGCCAGGGCGGCGTCGAAGACGACGGGCAGGTCCATCCAGATGATGTGGTGCTCGGTGATGGCGAAGTCGTGCATCATCGTCGGGCCCGGGACGTCGACCCGCCGGCTGTCGAGCAGCAGCCCCTCCGCGGTGACCCGGTGGTAGGTGAGGTAGGGCGGGGCGAACCCGGTGCCGAACAGGTGCAGTTCGCCCGTGACCGGGTCCTCCTTGGGATGAGCGGTCATCGCGGTGGTCAGCCGCCCCTCGAAGTCGTACGGTCCCACGGTCTCCAGCGACGGGGTGACCCAGTAGGGCAGGCCCACCTCGCACAGGGCCAGGACGATGCCGGCGTGCCGGATCACGTGGGTGTTGGCGGGCGCCGCGGCCAGGTCGAGGGTGAAGTCCGCGCGGATGAACGGATGCCCCTCCAACTCCCGGGTGCGGACCCACCGGTTGCGGTACCACTCGGCGCGTCCGCCGCTCAGCCGGATGCCGTGGAGCATGCCGGGACCGGTGAACCAGTGGCCCTTGTCCTCGCCGGGCAGCGGGTTGGGGCCGTTGCGCAGGTAGCGGCCGTCCAGCTCGGGCGGCAGGGAGCCCCGCACGGTGAGACCGGCCGCGCCGTGCTCGTCGGGGACCGGGGCGAAGCGTCCCCGGAGGTACAGGGGCGGAGCGGTCTCGTCGGCCATGCTGCTGCTCTCCTTGCTGCGCCCCGTACGGATCCCGCGGTTCTGGGGGTTCGTGCGGGATCCGTACGGGGACGGGCTGCGGATCGTTACTTCGCCGTGGTGCGGGGGGTCCTCACGCGGTGGCCCCCTGGGCCGCCTGCTTGATGAGGGCGGCGACCTCGCCGGGCTTGGAGACGTAGACGGCGTGGCTGCCGCCGGTCTCGGTGACCGTCGCTCCCGCCCGCTCGGCCATGACCCGCTGGGCCGGCGGCGGGATCATGCGGTCGTCGGCGGCGACCAGGTAGAAGCTCGGCTTGGTCCGCCAGGCCGGGTGGGCGACCGTACCGCCCAGGGCGTCCGGGCCCCAGGGAACCTGGGAGTCGGCCAGGAAGCGCGCCTCGTCGGCGGGCAGGTCCCCGGCGAAGGACTCGGCGAACTTCTCCCGGTCGAGGAAGAGGAACCCGTCGTTCGACGGCACGATGGGCGGGACGGGGGCACCGGGCGGCGGGTCGGCGATGAGGGTGTTCACCGACTCGCCCTTGTCGGGTGCGAAGGCCGCGACGTACACGAGGGCCGTCACGTTCGGATGGTTGCCGGCTTCGGAGATCACCGCGCCGCCGTAGGAGTGTCCGACCAGGACGGTCGGGCCGTCCAGGGCATCGAGGGCCTGCTTGGTGGTGGCGACGTCGCCGTCGAGCGAGAGGGTGGGGTTCTGGACGACGCTCACGCGGTAACCGTCCGCGCGCAGCAGCTCATAAACCCCTCTCCAGCCCGATCCGTCGACGAATCCGCCGTGGACGAGGACGACGTTCCTTGCTTCCGGGATGGTGCTCACGATGCCCCAGCTCCTTCATGCGGTGGATGTGGCGTCGTGCCGCTCGAAAACCGCACGACGCCGACTAGATGCCCAGGCGGACGACGAAGTTCGATCCGCCGGATGTGACGCTCGCCACATGCAACCGGATCAATCTATCCGCTTAGCGCTAGGATGGCGTGCATGACGAGACGTGACAAGACGACACGGATCCGGATGGCGGGAGCCGTCGTCCTGGTGGTGAGCGCGGTGCAGTGGGTGGTCGCCGAGGCGGTGACCGCGGCGGCCTGGACCGATCCGCCGTACAGCTACGCCTCCCACTACATCAGCGACCTCGGCGTGGCCGTGTGCGGCGTGCGGTTCCAGGGCCGCGAGATCTGCTCTCCGACGCACTCGCTGATGAACGCGTCGTTCGCGGTCGAGGGGATCCTGTTCGCGATCGGGGTGGTGCTGTTGTCCCGCATCGCCACGGGTCGCGCACGCCGCCTGTTCGTCGCCCTCGCGGTCGCGCACGGCGTGGGGATGGTGCTGGTCGGGGTGTTCCACGGGTCCGCGGACGGCCCGCGCGTCGGGCTGGTCGTCCACGTCGTGGCCGCGGCGGTCGGCATCCTGTGCGCGAACCTGGTCGCGATCATGGCGGGAGCGCTGCGGAGCCTCGGACTGCCGCCCGCGTACCGCGTCTTCAGCGTCGCGGTGGGTTCCCTGGGCCTGCTGAGCGAGGTGTTCGTGGGCGCGTCGGCGAGCACGGCGGGGGTGTTCGAGCGCGGTGGTGTCTACTCGTGGCTGCTGTGGAGCCTCGTGACGGGCGTCCTGCTGCCGGCCGGAGCCCTGCGCCGGCCCGCGGTGGCGGAGAGGGTCGCGGCGTGACCCGGGAAACGCGAGGCCCGCTGCGCGCGGACGCGGAACGGAACCGCCGGCTGATCATGCGGACGGCCGACCGCCTGTTCGCCGAGCGGGGGTTCACCGTCCCCCTCAACGAGATCGCACGCGAGGCGGGCATCGGGGTCGGCACGGTGTACCGGCGCTTCCCCGACCTCCAGTCGCTGATCGACGCCCTGTTCACCGAACGGTTCACCGCGTTCCTGGGGCTGGCGTCGACGGCCGCCCGCCGGCCGGACCCCGGACAGGCGCTGCGCCACTACCTGCTGGAAGCGGCGCAGTGGCGGGCCCGGGACCAGGCCCTGGAGGTCGTCTTCGCCCACGCGAGCGTCGACGCGGAGCCGGTCTCCCGGCTGCGTGACGACCTCGCCCGCCTCGTCGACGGCCTGGCGGAACGGGCCGTGGCGGCCGGAGCGGTCCGTGCGGACTTCGCCGGCGCCGACGTGTACGCGTTCCTCTACATGACCGGTGCCGTCGCCGACCGCACCCACGACGTCGCGCCCGACGCCTGGCGCCGCTACGCCGAGGTCCTGCTGATGGGCTTCGGCCTGGAGGGTCCCCCGGCGGAGCACCCGTCCGCGATGACCGACGCCCAGATCCGCCTCACCTGGCCCCGGCCCCCGGCCCGGTGAGGGTGTACGCGACGCGCGGCGGCACCGTCGGGTTCAGGACTGTGCGGCGAGGTAGGCCCATGCCGTGGTGCCCGAGCGCAGGACGACCTGGATCCGGGCGTAGTCGTCGACCTCGTAGTCGTCCGCCGAGGCCAGCTCTTCGTCGGTGATCGAGAAGACGGTGCCGTCGACGGCGTCGTCCTCACCGGGTGAGGCGACGACCAGGGGATGGCGGTCGGTTCCGCTGGCGGCGATCACCTCGGGGTCGGTGATCTGTATGTACGTCATCCGGTATCCGGGCAGCGCGTCGGGCGTCCCCTCCAGCAGCCTGCCGAACCGTGCGAGCTGGACCTCACGGAACCGCAACGTGCCGTACGAGAACAACTGGTGACGAGCCGAAACGGACATGCGGAGAACCTCCCGGAGTTCCTGACGAGTACATCCCAACCTATCCCGCGAGGAGGACCAGCGGGGCCGGCGCGAGCGGTCGCCCGCGCCGGGCGGTACCGGCCCGGAGCGCGCCCGCCAGCGTCAGCCCCGTCGCGGCGGCCGACGGCACCTCGCGGCCGGCCGGCGGCAGGGCCACGCCATGGGCGAGCTCCCCCGCCCGCTCCCAGGACATTCCCTCCACACCCGAGGCCTGTGAGACCCGCCCCCCAAGGCGATGAGATCCGCACCTGCGAGAGAAATCAGCAACCATCCCCCGCAGATGAGAACCACACTGGCGGATTCACCTCTTGGATGATTCACTGTGCCCAGACAGGCCAATCTGGCCGGTTTCCGTGTCCGGGACCAGTCGCCCCACCGGGTCGACAGTTGGTTCCCTGGCTGCGGACACCCGCCCCTGGGCTGCTTGCGGCTCTCGCTGCCACACGGGCGTGGTGAAGGAAGCCCTGCTCGCCGATCGCGGTGTTCGGCGAGCAGGGCTCCGTCCGACGCCTCCCCCACCCCCACTCGGCCGCAGGTCCTCGCGGGCCGCCGGTCGTTATGGGTGGGAGAGGAAGGAGTTCCGCCATGCCGACGCAGGAACCCGCACCACGGCCCACGACCGAGCTCGACTCCCGCTACAGCTCCGCGCTCAACCCCCGCCCGGGCGCCGCGGACGTCACCGCCACCGAGTGGGACGAGGCCCGGCGGCAGCTCAGAACCGCCGAGATCTTCTGGGTCTCCACCGTCCGCCCCGACGGCCGGCTGCACGTCACTCCCGTGATCGCCGCCTGGCACGACGGGGCGCTGTACTTCTCCACCGGCACGGAGGAACAGAAGGCGAAGAACCTCGCCCACGACGGCCACTGCGCGCTGACCACCGGCGGGAACTCGCTCACCGTAGGACTCGACCTCGTGGTCGAGGGCAAAGCGGTCCCGGTTGCCGATCCCGCGGTACTGGAAGAGGTGATCACGGCGTACAAGACGAAGTACGGGGCCCACATCACCTCGTCCGAGGGCACCTTCCACGGGATCGACGACGCGTTCCGGAAGGGCGGCGTGACGGTGTTCGCCGTGACCCCGTCCACCGCGTACGGCTTCGGCCGGGACGACGGCGTCTACACCCACACCCGGTGGACGTTCGACTGAGCACCCCGGCACGCACGACTCCGCACCAGGCGCTCACCGCTGCGGCGAGCGGCCCTCACCGGGCGCGAAACCCCCCGTCGGTGCCATGCTGGGGAGGAGCGCCGGGGGCCGTCAGCCGGACTGTCCGGCCTGCGCCCGGTCGGTGAGGAGAAGCGACATGCCCGGTCTTCTTCGAGGAATAGCGCGTACCGCGGTGGTGGCCGGTACGGCGACGGCCGTCTCCAACCGGGTCTCGCGGCGTCAGGGGGGCCGATGGGCCGAGCAGGAAGCCGCCGCCCAGCAGCCCGCCGCAGCCGCACCCGCCCCGCCCCCGCCCCCGGCTCCCACGCCGCCGCCGGCCCCCGACATGAGCAGCCGGATCTCGCAGCTCAAGGAACTCGCGACATTGAAGGACCAGGGAATTCTGACCGAGGCGGAGTTCGCGGAGCAGAAGAGCAAGCTCCTCGGCGCCTGACCTCCCGGAGCATCGCGTGTCCCACCTCCTGCGGCGCGGCCCGGCACGAACGGCCGTCGTGGCCGGTTTCGTGATCGCCCTGACCGCCGTGCCCTCCGGGCCCGCGTTCGCGTTCACCGGCGGCAACCACGAGAAGATCACACGGGCGGCCCTGCCCTGGGAGCCGGCCACCCTGTCCGCGATGGCGGACGCCCGCGACGGGGCCGTCAATGCCGACGACCACGGTGGATACTTCCTGATCGGCCCCCTGCACTGCGACAACGCCGACTACCTCGCCCCCCGCTACGTCCAGCACTATCCCCGCAGCCGGGACGAGGCCTCCACCGAGCTCCTCGCCTGCGTCCGCACCTCCGTCGCCCGCTTCCGGAACGCGATCCGCGCGGCGGACGGTCTCGTGGACGCGAACGGAAAGGTCCGGGCCGACCAGAGCGACCTGTCCTCCCCCTGTGCCTGGAACGAGACCCCCACCCGTGCCAAGTGCGCGGTCCTGGAACAGCTCGGCCGCGGCTGGCACCCGATCCAGGACTTCTACGCGCACTCGAACTGGTCCGACCGCGCCGGCCCCGGCCCCGTGGACCTGGCCAACCCTCCCGGACTGGCACGTACCGAAGTCGCCCCCTTCCTCGACATCCGCCGCTACAGCACCATGGATGACGCCGACTGGACACGGGACGCACGCGCCCGGATCCCCGCGGACCTCACCACCGGCTGCTACTCCGACTTCGATTCCACCGGCGTCAAGGCCGGCGACTGCGCGGGCCGTGTCACCCACAACCGTGACCTGAACAAGGACACCGCCGCGTCCAGCCGCTCGAAAACCGGGGACAACTTCAACAACGCCGTTTCCGGAGCCACCGCCGAGACCGCCCGCCAGTGGAACGACTTCGAGGACGAACTCCTCACGACCTATCCGGACCACCGGCGTGGCGAGCAGATGATCTGCGCCCTCGTCCACGACGATCCGAACTCGAGCTGCCCGTGATGGAAACGGTGCGTCGGGCACCTGTCGTCGGGGCTTCAGGAGGCCACACATCGTGATCACTGTCGGGGTCGAGGAGGAGTACCTGCTGGTCGACCCGGAGACGCTCCTGCCCACTCCACTCGTGCAGGAGGTGCGTGCCACGGCCCGCCTGGCGCCGATCGCGGACGAGCGGGAGGTCCAGGACGAGCTGCTGCAGGCCCAGATCGAGGTCGCCACCCCCGTGTGCACGGCCCTGGAGGAGGTGGGGGGTCATCTCCTGCGGCTGCGGCACGCGGTCGCGTCCGCCGCGCAGACGAACGGCTGCCGCATCGCGATCTCCGCCACCGCGCCGGTCAAGGACGTCTCACCCGTACCCGTCACCAGCACGACGCGGTACCTGAAGATGCGGGGAGAGGCCCGCTTGCTCGTCGACGAGCAGCTGATCTGCGGAATGCACGTCCATGTGGGGATGCCCGACCGCGAGACCGCGGTGGCCGTCCTGAACCGGCTGCGCGTCTGGCTCCCGACGCTGCTGGCGATGTCCGCGAACGGGCCCCTGTGGGACGGACGGGACACCGGCTTCGCCAGCTGGCGCACGATCATCTTCGGCCGCTGGCCGGTCAGCGGCCCGCCGCCGTACTTCGCGGGGGCCGCGGACTACGAGGCACGGGCCGACGCACTGGTGGAGTCGGGGCTGATCCCCGACCGGGGGCAGATGTACTGGCAGGCCCGGCTCTCGGAGCGGTACCCCACCATCGAGGTGCGCTGCTGTGACGTGCAGCTGGAGGCGGACGACGCGGTGATGCTCGCCGGTGTCGTCCGCGGACTCGCCGCCACCGCGATCGCCGAGGAGAAGGCCGGAGCCGCTCCCGCCCTGTGCCGACCGGAGCTCCTGCAAGCCGCGACGTGGCATGCGGCCCGGCACGGGATGAGCGGCACGCTGATGGACCCGGGAGGCCGGCTGCGCAGCAGCGGGGACGTGCTGGGGATGCTGCTCGGCCACATCGGCCCGGCCCTCGAAGACAACGGTGACCACCGCGAGGTGAGCTCGCTCGTTCACCGGCTCCTGCAACAGGGGACCTCGGCCGACCGCCAGCGCCGGGCTCTGGCCGAGGCCGGTCCACGGGCGGTCGCGGCCCTGATCACCGCGGGCGAAACCGCCTTGTGAGCACCGGTACGTCCGTCACTGCGGCGGCTGGTCACCACCGGCGGCCTCCTCGGCGTCGAGGGAGGCCAGGATGGCCTGGACGGGGATCCGGCCACTCGCCACCATCTGGGCGCCGCCGGCGCGCAGTGCCCGGGCGAAGGGGGCGGCCCACCGGTTCTCGTACACCAGGATCGCGGCCGAGTTGCCGGGCTGGAGGGCGTTGCCCGCCTCGTCGAGGTCGCTCTGGTCGAGCAGGTCGGAGGACGCGCCTTCGAAGACGGACCATCCCGTCGCGTCCGCGCCGTCGTCGAGTCCCGTGAGTTCCAGGGCGGTGACGGTGCCGTCCGCGTCCTTCCGTACGAAGCGGAGGTCGAAGATGCGGATGAGGCCTCTGTCCACCAGGTCGATCAGCAGCGGGAACGCCTCGCCGGTCATCCGGTTGCCGGGAAACTCGACGACCAGGTAGTCGACGGGGCCCATGTCTTCGATGTCGTCGCTCATGAGCACTCCTCGCGTGGGAGCGCCGGCCCGGCGGCGCCCCACGGCGATCTGCATCCGCGGATGCGGACGGCGCACCAGTGGCCGGACGCGGCTCTGCTCCCATTGCAGCATCCGCCGTCCGGCCCCGCACGTCCGCACCGCTCGTAGCGCGATCCGGTCAATCGCCGCAGGTCATCGAGAAGGGAACCGCGTTGGACGTCGCGGCGAAGGGCTGGCGGAGCTCCACGCCGATCTCACTGTTCAGCGTCCCGGCCTTCGCGTACGTCGTCAGGCGCACCGTGTCCTGACCCGTGCGCGCTCCCTCGTTCCCGATCGACAGGAGGCGCCAGTGCGGATCGACCACGGAGCCGTCCTTGGACACCCAGCGGTAGGAGATCCGGGTCGGCTGCGCCGCGGTGAACGTCGCCGTGAACGTGGGCGCCTGCTGTCCCGGCGACGGGCACGCGCCCGCATACGTGGTGTTCGAGCCCACCACCGAGACCCGTACGGCCGACGCGGCCGGCTGATTACCGGCTTCCCGCAAGGACGCGCTCGCCCCGGTGGAAGCCCGGTCGGCGCCCGCGCCGTTGCCCTCGTGCCGGTCGGCCAGCGCGTAACCCACCCCTGCCACGAGCAGGGCGCACGCCGCCGCACCGGCCGCCACCACGGCCATGCGCCGCTTGCGCGGGCGGCCGGCGGGCGCGGGCGTCGTGACGCGGGTGGGTGTCGGGACGGGCGCGGGTGTCGTCACGTGGGTGGTGTCGGGCTCGGGGGACGCGGCGGATGGTGGGACGGGCGCCGCCGCCGTGGTGGGTTCGAGGGGGGTGACGCCGGTCGTCGCCGGCTCGGCGCCGGGCAGGGGGGCGGCGGCCGTCGTCGCACCCGTGTCGGGGCCCGCGGCGAGCGTCGGGGCGTCGACGGTCTCCGGTGCTGTGCCGTCGTCCACGGGCGACGGCACGCCCCGGCCGATGTCCCGCAACGCGACCGCGACCTGCTCGGCGGAGGTCCGCTCGGCGGGCTCCTTGCGGAGCAGTCCTTCGATGACGGACGCGAGCGGACCGGCCCGGCGCGGCGCGGGGAGTTCCGCGTCGACGACGGCGCGCAGGGTGCTCAGCGCCGAGTCCTGCCGGAACGGGGAGATGCCCTCGACGGACGCGTACAGCAGCACGCCGAGGGACCACAGATCGGACTCGGGGCCGGAGGCGCGGCCCAACGCCCGCTCCGGCGGCAGGTACTCGGGGGAGCCGACCACCTCGCCGGTCATGGTGAGCGCCGTACTGCCCTCGACCATCGCGATGCCGAAATCGCTGAGGACCACCCGTCCGTCGTCGGCGAGCAGCACGTTGCCCGGCTTCACGTCCCGGTGTTCGACCCCGACGGCGTGGGCGGCGCGGAGCGCGGCCAGCACCTCGGCGCCGATGCGCGCGGCGTGCTGCGGGGTGATCGGCCCGGTACGCAGCAGGTCGGCCAGTGACCGTCCGCGGATCAGTTCCATCACGATCCAGGGGCGGTCGTCGTCCATGGCCACGTCGTACACCGTCACCACGTTGCGGTCGGTGATCCGTGCGGCTGCCCACGCCTCCCGTTCCAGCCGGGTGTACATCCGCGCGATGTCGGCGGCGCGCAGGCCGACCGGGGCGCGCACCTCTTTGACGGCGACCTCCCGGTGCAGCGTCTCGTCGTGAGCGCGCCACACGGTGCCCATTCCGCCCTCGCCGAGACGGGACAGGAGGCGGTAGCGGCCCGCGACCAGTCGTCCGCCGTCCGGCTTCTCCGGCATCTCCGGCGTCTCCGGTATCGAATCCTCGTTGTACATCGGGGTGGTTCTCCCTACTCCTTGCCAAGCGGCTCGGTGGCGGTACGCGGCCGTTGCCCTTCGGCTCCCGCACCCGCGAGAGCCGCCGCGAACATCACGGACGGAGCGGGTCGTTCGGTTCAACTCGGTTTCGGCGACCCGTTCCCTACGAGAAGGCTTGAACCGATCCCTCCCCGACGACGTGTGAGTGGCGGATCCGCACCCGGGCCGGTCCGGCCCCGGGGGACGGACCATCCGTAGCTGGGCATCGTTCGCAAGGAGTGTGGAGTGCCATCGGTCATCGTGGGACGCACGGGTCCCTTCATGGGGCAGAGCGTGGTTCTGGGCAGCGCCCCCCTCGCCTTCGGGCGCAAGAGCGACAGCGGCATCGTGATCGTGAGCCCCAACGCCTCCCGGCTGCACGCCGAGATCGTCACGGAGGACGCCGGGTTCGTCCTCTACGACCGGGACAGCAGGAACGGCACGTTCGTCAACGACCAGCGCGTCACCCGGCACGTGCTGCGTCCGAACGACTGCATCCGGATCGGCGAGGAAACCTTTCTCTACGAAGCGCAGGACGCCATGGAGACGGTCATCAACCTCTCCCAGCTCGACGTCCCGCGCGTGGGCGTCGTCGCGGACCCCGGCGTACTGCGGGTCACGGTCTCCGGCGGGGGCCCGGTGGGCCTCGCCTTCGCGCTCGCACTGGAGGAGATGCTCCACGGGCGCGTGGCCATCACCGTCCACGACGGACGGTGGGTCAGGAAGGACTCCGCGATCGTCTGGAAGGGCGAGGAGCAGGGCAACGTCCGCCGCCAGCAGGTCGTGACCGTCCAGAGCCGGCAGTACCTCGCGCTGTCCGCCGAGGTGCGGTCGGCGCTGTTCGGCGAAGGCGCCTACTCGGAGATGTGGCCCGTCGGACCGGACTCCGTCGACGGCCGGCCTCCCCGCAACATCCGGATCGCCTACATCGAGGACCGGCTCCTGGAGCTGGCCAACACGAAGGCGGCGATCCGGCTCGTACCGAGGCGCTTCGACCCGCAGGAGCAGCAGGACCGCCTCGCCCAGGAGCACGTCCTGGCGATCTGCGAGGGCGGCCGTTCCCGCACCCGCGAGTACTTCGGCGACCGTTTCGGCGGGGCCGACGCTTCGATCTACTCCCTCGACGGGGAGCACCTGCAGGACGTCGTTCTGGGGCTCCGGGTCAAGTCGAAGCTGCCCGACCCGATGAGCGTGCTGCTGACCGTGTCGCAGAACCGGTTCCTGCTCAACTCGCTGAGGGGCGAGGGGTTCCTGAACATGCGCCTCACGCGCGAGGAGGCCAAGAGCGTGATCGGCATCGACCCGGTCCGCCAGGTCTTCGAGGAGTGCATCGCCGCGCGTCCCTGCCTGATGAGCCGTGAGGAGGACAACGAGTTCCGCTGCCCGACGCACGGGACGCTCTTCCTGCCCGCGCTGCTGCGCAGTTCGCCCCTGTGGAAGGAGATCCGGCAGGGCCTGAACCTGTTCGGCGTGGCCGAGGACGACCTGTCGGCCATCACCTCGTTCCGGCTGGACATGGTGCAGCGCCCGAGGTTCACGGCCCAGCTGAACCGCCCGACCGCGAAGGGCCCGGGCACGTACGGCTTCCTGCTGGGCGACGCCGCCAACGCCATCCACTTCTGGCCCGGCCGGGGCCTCAACAGCGGCCTCGCTTCGGCCACTTCCCTGGCCCGCACGCTCAGTCGCGCGTGGCGGGGAAAGCCGCTCCGCGACGCGGACTTCATCCGGCACGAGGCGGCCATGTCCATGCTGCAGTACCGGCACAAGAGCCGGGCCTGGAACGCCATGGTGACCACCGACGAACAGGGCGCCACCCGCGCGATCAAGGACATCATCGCCCGCAGTGCCGAACCGCGACGTGGTGCCGGCCCCGCGGCGGAGGGGGCCGGCCCCGGGCTCGACGAGCTCCTGGACCGCATGGCGGCGATCCGTGAACGCCTCGCGCCCCGGCTGCCCGGAATGCCCACGGACGCGGAGCTGCGCTCCCACCTCTCCACGATCGCGCCCGCCACCCTGCGGGTCCTCCAGGAGAGCGGAGCCTGGGACACCCTGATCGTCGGCGGGGAGGAGGCCGACATCGACCTCTTCTACCAGTCGGACTCGCCGGTCTACGTCCCCCGCCCGCCCGACCCCCGGAGCCCCGCACCGGCCGTGGACCTGCGGGAACCCGTCTCCTGAGCCCCGCACCACACCCGAGCCCCGCTGCCCGGCACCGGCCCGCGTCCCCGGACCGCGACGGGGCCCGGCGGCGGGTGAGGACCTTCGCCGCGGGCTGGACCCCGGCCGGCCGCCCGCATTGCCAGATTGTCCGGCGGCCGGCTCCTGGTCCGGCCCGGACCACCACGTGGTACGCGGTCGGCCGCCACGTGGTGCACGTCGACTCCCCCACCGGTACGTACTGGCGGCTGTGACCTCCCCTGGAGTGCCGGTCAGTCGACGCCCAGCAGACGCCGCCGGTCTTCGGGACTGGACCGGAATTCCGCGCAGGCCGCCTCGTGGACGATGCGGCCCTTCCGCATGACCGCCACGTTCTGTGCGACGGAGAAGGCCAGCCCCAGGTTCTGTTCGACGAGGACCACCGACATGCCCTGAGCCCCCACCTCGCGGATGACCTCGCCCACGTGGGCGACGATCGCGGGGGCGAGGCCGTCGGACGGCTCGTCGAGGAGCAGGAGACGCGGATTTCCCAGCAGGGCCCGGGCGATGGCGAGCATCTGCTGTTCCCCGCCGGAGAGCTGGTCACCGCGGTGCCCGAGCCGCTCCCCCAGCCGCGGCAGCAGGTCGAGGATGCGGGCCCTGGTCCACGGGCCCGGGGCCGGACGCCTGGAGGCGATCGCCAGGTGCTCCGCCACGGTCAGCGGCGCGAAGACCCGGCGGCCCTGCGGAACGACACCCACCCCGGCCCGGGCGATCACATCGACACGGGATCCGGCGAGCTCCCTGCCGCCGAGGCGGACGCTGCCCTCGTACGGCCGGACGAGACCCATGACGGTCGAGATGAGGGTGGTCTTCCCGACCCCGTTGCGGCCGAGGACCGCGACGATCCCGCCTTCGTCGAGGTCGAGATCGACACCGCCCAGGACCACGCCCCCGGCGTAACCGGAGCTCAGGCCGCGGATGCTGAAGAACGGCTTCACGAGGCGGCCTCCGTCGTGCCGAGGTAGGCGCTCTGGACCTCGCCGGAGGCCCGCACCTCGTCCGGGGAGCCGGTCTTCAGGTGTCTGCCGAGGTGCATGACCGTCACCGTGTCGGCGAGCTCGAAGACCATGTCGAGGTCGTGTTCGATCAGGAGGACCGTCACGTCGGCCGGCAGGGCGGCGACCAGTTCGGTGAGTCGCGCCGTCTCCGCCGGGGACATTCCTGCGGCCGGCTCGTCCAGCAACAGCAGCCGGGGTTCGGTGGCCAGAGCGACGGCGACCTCCAACTGCCGCCGTTCGCCGTGCGAGAGGGCGGCCGCCGGGACGTCGTGCCGGGTGGGCAGCCCGACCCGCTCCAGCAGCGTCCGCGCCCGCGCGATCGCCGCCGTCCGGGCACCGACCCTCCGCAGGCCGCCGAGTCCGGCACCGGCGGGGCGCAGCACGGCGAGCAGGACGTTCTCCAGCACGGTCTCCCGCAGGAAGAGGCTGGAGTGCTGGAACGTCGCGGCGACACCGAGTCCGACGCGGCGGTCCACGGGCAGCCGGGTCACGTCCTGCCCGTCGACGAGGATGGTTCCGGAGGTCGTCGCCAGCGTTCCCGAGATCAGGCCGAACAGCGTTGATTTGCCCGCGCCGTTCGGGCCGATGACCGCGTGCCGGGCACCCTGGCGCACGGTGAGGCCGACCTCGTCCAGGGCCCGGAAGGAGCCGAAGTGCCGGGACACCCTGCGCAGTTCCAGTAGATCGTGTTCTGTCACGCCGTCCTCTTCCGGGTCAGCTGGGGCGGGAGCCGTACGCCGGCCAGCCCGCGGGGCAGCGCGTAGACGGCGATGACGAAGAACAGTCCGAGCAACAGGGGCCCGCGTCCCGCGACGGCTTCGAGGTTTCCGAGGTAGTCGCGGGTGAGCCAGACGAGCGCGGCTCCGGCACAAGCCCCCCACATCGAGCCGGAGCCGCCGATGACGACGGCGAGCAGGGCCAGGGCGGCGGTCTCGAAGCCCGCGTCGCCGGGCGAGACGAACCGCTGCACCGACACCCACAGGCCGCCGGCGACGCCGGCCAGCGCCCCGGCGCCGCAGTAGACGGCCAGGGCGTAGCGTCGGGTGGGGTATCCGATCGCGCTCATGCGGCGCTCGTTGTCGCGGATTCCGCGCAGAGCGAGGGCGAACGGTGTCGAGCCCAGGCGGGAGACGGCCGCGAAGAGCACCAGGAAGACGGCCAGGACGTAGAGGTACACCAGCCCGTCGAGTTCCAGCGCGGACATGCCCGGCAGCGGTACGACGGGCGGGATGCCGGACACGCCGTCGGTGCCGTTCGTCAGCGACTTCCAGTTGACGGCGGCGCTGTAGGCGATCTCGCCGATGGCCAGCGTCAGCATCAGGAACACCACGCCCCGGGCCCTCACCGCCAGCCATCCGGTGGGCACGGCCACCAGTGCGGAGACTCCGGCGGCGATGAGCAGTTGGAGTGCCCCGACGTCGGTGAGCCGCGTCGCGACGATGGCCGCCGTATAGGCGCCGACGCCGAAGTAGGCCGACTGGCCGAGGGTCGGCAGTCCGGTCAGGCCGGTGAGCAGGTTCACGCTGATCGCGAGGAGGGCGAACACCAGGATCCGCGACAGGGTGCCGATGGCGTACGAGCCGAGGACGAAGGGGGCCGCCGCGAGCCCGAGGGCACCGAGGAGGAGGGACAGCCGCCGCAGCCGCCGTGCGTCGGATCCGGACGGGCTCATGCGCGCGCCCCCGACGGGACCAGGCCGTGCGGGCGGACGACGAGCACGGCCAGCATCGTGCCGAAGAGCAGGAAGGGGGCGTACTCGGGGAGCAGCGCCACCCCGAGCGTCTGCACCTGGCCGATGAGGAGCGCGCCGGCGAGCGCGCCGCGCACGGATCCGAGACCGCCGACGACCACGACGACGAGCGAGAGGACGAGGACGGTCTCGTCGATGCCCGGGCCGGGACCCAGGATCGGCGCCCCGAGGACACCGCCGGCCACGGCCAGGGCCGCGCCCAGCGCGAAGACCCCGTAGAGCACCTTGCGGATGTCCACGCCCAGCGCGCGGACCATGTCCCGGTCCGCGACGGTGGCCCGTACCAGTGCCCCGAGCGAGCTGCGTTCGAACACGAGGTACACGACGGCGGCGAGGCCGGTCGCGACGCCGATGAACACGAGCCGGTAGACCGGATAGGCATGGCCGACGAGGTCCACCGTCCCGCGGAGCGATGTCGGCGGGTCGGTGGGCAGCACCTCGCCGCCGAAGGCCGCGGCGAGGAGATCGGCGACGATGAAGGTGATGCCGAGCGTCAGCACGGCCTGGTCCAGGTGCCCGCGCCGGGCCAGTGGCTGGGTGAGGAACGTGAGCGCCGCTCCGCCCAGGGCGCCCACCAGGGCGCCGGCCGCCAGCGCGAGGAGCAGACCCCACAGGGTTCCGTCGGACAGGGCGTAGGCGACGTAGGCCCCGGCGAGGTAGAGCGTGCCGTGCGCCAGGTTGAGCACGTCCATCATGCCGAAGACCAGGGAGAGGCCGACCGCGATCGTGAACAGGAGCAGACCGAAGGCGACCCCGTCGACGACGCTGACGAAGTTGCCGTCCAACCATCCGTACATGTCAGCCGCCCAGTCTGCCGAGCTCGGAGCCGACGGTGTTGGCGCCCTGCTTGACCTCGCGCAGGTACCAGGGCTGGACGGGCGTGCCGCCGCTGTTGAACCGCCAGGTGCCGCGCGGGCTGTCGATGTCCCCCACCGTGGCGATGGCGGCGTTGACCGTCTCCGAGGTCACGGTGGGACCGGCCGCCCCGATGGCCTTGTCGAGGACCTGCGCCGCGTCCCATGACGCCATCGCGTACGTGGTCGGGGCCGACCCGTAGGCCGACGTGTAGGCGGGTGCGAACTGCTTGTTGGGCGCGTTGTCCAGGTCCGCGCTGTAGTTGAGCGCGGTGAGGATGCCGGTGGCCGCCTCCCCCTGCCCCTTGAGCACGCCGCCCTCGGTGAGGAAGCCGGGTGCGTAGAGCGGGATCTTGCCGGCCAGTCCGAAGTCCCGGTACTGCTTGACGAAGTCGACGGCCGCCCCGCCGGCGTAGAAGCAGAAGACGGCCTTCGCGCCCGACTTCTCGATCTGGGCGAGGTACGGCTGGAAGTTCTTGGTCCCGGGGAACGGCGTGTAGACCTCCTCCCCCGCGATCTTGCCGCCCGCCGGGAGGAAGGTGGACTTGAAGCCCTCCACCTCGTCCTTGCCCGCCTGGTATCCCGCGGCGATCAGGAAGACCGGGCCGCCGGCCTGCTCGGCCACGTGCTTGCCGAGCGCCTTGCCCGGTTCGTCGTTGACGTACGAGGTGCGCCAGATGTACTTGGTCCCGGTCAGGGTCGTGGGCGAGGCGTTCGAGCCGACGAGCGGGACCTTGCCGTTCTCGAACAGGTCCTTGACCCCGTTGATGGTGGCCGAGCTGACCACGCCGCTCACCGCGAGCACGTGGTCCTGCTTGACCAGCTTCTCCGCCGCCGCCTTGCCCGAGTCGGCCGTCTCCCCCTCGTCGGCGATGACGATCTGCACCTCGCGGCCGCCGAGTCTGCCGCCGTGCCGTTCGACGTAGAGCTCGAAGCCCTGCTTCATGTCGTCGCCCAGTGCCTTGTAGGTCCCCGACTGCGGGACGAGGAGCCCGATCTTCACGGGCCCGTTCTGCTTGTCGCCGTCGCCCGTCCCCAGGCTGGCGCCACCGCATGAGGTGGTCAGGAAGAGGGCTGCCGTCGTTGCGGCGATCAGACCCACGGGACGAAATCGACCTGCCATGGAAACTCCGAACGTTGTCAACCGGCCCTGGAGGGACGGATGTTGCTGATGGGGCTGCCTTGAGGGGTCCCAGAGGAGGGAGGCCCGGCTCTCAGGGGTGGCCTGGCTGCCGGTCGGGATATCGGAGGTGACACGTGTCTATCGCGTATTGCTGACGCACGTCAAGAGCTCGCGATATCACGGGCCTTGCCCCTTGACCCCGCCCCGACGCATGTCGTAACACTGACCCTCGTCAAAATCACGCTATGCCGATGCGGCGAGCGACGGGCTTTTGATCAGTCAGGGAGTGAAGCACCATGACCGACGATCCATCGCGGCGCAAGATCCTCAAGAACAGCGGGGTGTTGGCCGGTGCCGCGCTGCTCTCCGGCATGCCGGGCGGCGGCACGGCGCAGGCCGCCCCGCGGACGACCGCGCCCTCCCCCGTGGTGGACGCGCCCGCGGGCCGGCTGCGCGGAAGCACGGAAGGGGGCCTGGACGTCTTCAAGGGCGTGCCCTACGCGGCGCCGCCGGTCGGCGCTCTCCGCTGGCAGCCGGCGCGGCCCCATCCCGGATGGCAGGGGACGCGCGAGGCGACCGCCTTCGGACCGAGCGCACCGCAGCCCTACCGGGAAGGCGGCGACCAGGTCCTCGGAACGCACGGCTCGCCCCCCTTCGACGAGGACTGCCTCACGCTCAACGTCTGGACCCCCGAAGCCGGCGGCGCCAAGCGGCCGGTGCTGGTGTGGATCCACGGCGGCGGCTTCATCTCCGGATCCGGCTCGCTGCCGAACTATTCCGGCGAGACCTTCGCCCGCAACGGCGACCTCGTCGTCGTGACCATCAACTACCGCCTCGGACCGCTGGGTTACCTCTACTTCGGGGAGGAAGGCGCCGGCGGGAACTTCTGGCTCACCGACCAGCTCGCCGCGCTGAACTGGGTACGGGACAACATCGCCGCGTTCGGCGGCGACCCGGACGACATCACCGTCGCCGGACAGTCCGGCGGCGCGTTCTCGGTCGCGGCGCTGGCCGGCGCCCGGACCAAGGGCCGCCCGCTGTTCCGGCGCGCGATCCTGCAGAGCCCGCCGCTCGGACTGAAGATCCCCACCCGCGCCGAGTCACTGCAGCGCACCGCGACCTTCCTGGACATCGTCGGAGCCGCGAACGTGGCGGAGCTCCGGGCCGTGCCCTGGCCGCGCCTGATCGCCGCCACCTTCGAGATGTTCGGGCGCACCGGGCAATGGGGGTACTGGTCGACCCCGTTCCTGCCGGTGCTGGACGAGGTCACGCTGGACCGCAACCCGGCCGACCTGCTGCTCAGCGGCGCCGGCGCCGACATCGACGTGCTGATCGGCTGGACCAGGGAGGAGGCGAACTTCGCCTTCGCCCTCAGCGAGCCGTACGCCGCGGCGACCAAGGACCAGGTGCTCGCCAGGGCCCGGAACACCTTCGGGAGCCGGGCGGCCCAGGCCTACACCGCCTACGAGGAGGCCCGGCCGGGCGCCCGCCCGCTGGACGTGCTCATGGATCTGATCACCGACGACCTGTTCCGCATGCCCTGCGTGGCGCTGGCGGAACGGCGGGCGGCCCGTGGACGTCCGGTCTGGGCCTACCAGTTCAACCTCCCGACGCCCGCGCACAACGGTCAGCTCGCGGCCGCGCACTGCCTGGAGCTGCCGTTCGTGTTCAACAACTTCGACAAGTGGACGCAGGCGCCCTTCCTGTCGGGGCTGGGCCCCCGGGTCCGTGACGGTCTCGCCGCGACCCTGCACGCGTCCTGGATCTCCTTCATCCGCACCGGCGACCCCAACCACCACCCCATGCCGCAGTGGGATCCCTACGGCCGGGACTCCCGCACGACGATGACCCTCGACTCGGTCACCACCGCCACCGAGGACATCGCCGGCTACTGGCGCCGCCTGCACCATCCGGCGGTGCCGTAGCCACGGCACCGCCCCGCGCCCGGCGCCCCGTCAGAGGCGCTGGAGCACGGCGGACGTGAACTCGGCGGTGGAGGCCGAGCCGCCGAGGTCGCGCGTGCGCACCGGGGTCGTGGCCAGGACGCCGGCGATGGCGTCGGTGATGCCGGCCGCGGCCTCGGGGTGGCCGAGGTGGTCGAGCATCATGGCGGCGGACCAGATCGCGCCGATCGGATTGGCGATGCCCCGCCCGGCGATGTCGGGGGCCGATCCGTGGACCGGCTCGAACATGGACGGGTACTCGCCCCCGGGGTCGAGATTGGCGGACGGAGCGATGCCGATGCCGCCGGCCACCGCCGCCGCCAGGTCGCTGAGGATGTCCCCGAAGAGGTTGGACGCGACGACGACGTCGAAGCGGGCGGGGTCGAGGACGAACTTGGCGGCCAGCGCGTCGATGTGCTCCTGCTCCCAATCGACCGTGGGGTGCCCGGCGGAACGCTCGGCCACCAGCTCGTCCCAGAACGGCATGGTGTGCACGATGCCGTTGGACTTCGTCGCCGACGTGAGGCGGCCGCCGCGCCGTTCGGCGAGGCCGAAGGCGAAGTCGAGGACCCGGGTCACCCCCGCCCGGGTGAACACGGCTTGCTGCACGGCCATTTCATCGGGCCGCCCGCGGTTCATCCGACCGCCGATCTCGCTGTACTCGCCTTCCGTGTTCTCCCGCACGACCACGAAGTCCACCGCGTCGGGCAGGGCCGCGCGTACGGGGCTGGGCAGGCCCTCGAACACGCGGATCGGGCGGAGGTTGACGTACTGGCCGAAGGCCCGGCGGATCGGTATGAGCAGCCCCCACAGGGAGACGTGGTCCGGCACACCCGGGTAGCCGACGGCGCCGAGCAGGATCGCGTCATGACGGCGGAGCGACTCCAGTCCGTCCTCGGGCATCATCGATCCGAGGCGCAGGTACCGCTCGCAGGACCAGTCGAACCGCTCGTAGGTGAACGCGATGCCGTGGCGCTTCCCGACGGCGTCGAGGACCTCGCACGCGGCCGGAAGGACTTCGGCGCCGATGCCGTCACCGGGGATGAGGGCGATGCTGTGGTTCGTCATGTCCCGCATTCCAGCAATCGGGCATCGTCCGGGTCCAACACGTATCCCCGATGTGCCTCATAGGCTGTTCCTATCGGCCGGTGGGACGGCGGTCTCCAGGAAGGCGCGGGCAGCCGGAGTCAGCTGCGCCCTCCGGTTCACCAGGAGGTTGTGCTGGACGGAGGCCGGTTCCAGGTCGAGGACGAGGGCTCCGGCCCGCTCGGAGAGGCCGGCCCAGGATTCCGTCACCACCGCCAGCCCGACACCCCCGAGCACCAGGGGCAGGAAGGCCATGCGGTGCTCGGTCTCCACCGCGATGCGGACGTCGATGCCGTGTGCCTTCAGGTCGTCGACGTACGCGCGGATCCCGGTCCCCCGCTGCCCGACGATCAGCCGGTGCCCTTCGAGCTGTTCGCGTAGAACGGCCCGCCCGGCCGGGAAGGGGCCGTCCGTCGGGGTGACCAGGACGAGCCGGTGATCCCCGACGTGATGGGGGACGACGTCCGTGTCCGGCAGCGGTGACGAGGTGGTCAGCAGTCCGAGTTCACAGCTTCCCGTGCGCACCCTCTCGACCACGTCCGCGCGGGTGAGGGCTACGCGCAGGCTCAGCGAGACCGCTGGATAGCGTTCGGTGAAGCGCCGGACCATGGTGCTGAGGGGTTCGACCGTGGGTGAGGCCATCGCGGCGATCTCCAGGCGCCCACCGCGCAGTTCACGGACGGCGCCGACGCTGGCCCTGGCCAGCTCCAGGGCGTGCAGGGCCTCCCGTGCGCGGGGAACCAGCGCGGTGCCGCCCTCGGTCAGGACCGCCTTCCTGCCCATCCGGTGGAACAGGCTGCTGCCCAGGTCGCGTTCCAGGGCCTGGATGGCCTGCGACAGGGACGGCTGCGACACGTAGAGCGCCGCGGCCGCGCGGTTGAAGCCGCCGTGGTCCACGATGGCGAGGAAGTAGGTCAGCTGCCGGAAGTCCACGGTTCAGCGTAGGCCGTCCACGTCCGCGACGAGGACCGCACCGCGCCCGTCCTACCCGGTACCCGGCGGCGCGGAAGCCGGTCGAAAACCTGCTCGACGGTCCGGGCGCGTTCATCGATGTGCTCATCGGCCGGACCGCGGAGGAGTCCGCCTTCACCCCGCACCACCATGCGCTTCGACGCCGTCACCGCGGCCGTCCCACACCTCATGCCTCACTGATCGCCTGCTCCGTCCAGATGGTCTTCCCGGTACTGGTGAACCGGCAGCCCCAGCGGTCGGTGAGCTGGGCCACCAGGAAGAGGCCGCGCCCGCCTTCGTCCGTGTCCCGTGCGCGACGCAGGCGCGGCTGGGTACTGCTGCGGTCGGACACCTCGCAGACGAGCACCCGGTCGCGGATCAGCCGGAGCCCTACCGGTCCGCCCGCGTACCGGATCGCGTTCGTGACGAGCTCGCTGGCGACGAGCTCCGTCACGAAGCCCAGTTCGTCCAGCTGCCAGTCGGACAGCCGGCCCAGCACCAGCTCACGGGCGTGGGCGACGTGGGCCAGGTCGGGTTCGATCTCCCATTCGGCGACCTGGTCGGAGGCGAGGGCGTGGGTGCGGGCGAGCAGCAGGGCGATGTCGTCGGCGGGCTCGTGGGGCAGCACCTCGTCGCATATGGTCTGGCTGATCTCACCCAGGGGCCTGCTGGACCCGGCGCCGGCGAGCGAACTCCTCAGCCTTTCCATCCCTTCCTCGATGTCGCCGCCGCGGTGCTCCACGAGTCCGTCCGTGAAGAACGCCAGTGTGCTGCCGGGCCGTACGCCGAACTCCGTCACCTCGAAGGGCATTCCGCCGACGCCCAGCGGCGGTCCCGGCGTCATGTCCAGGAAGTACGGCTCCTCCCCCGGGGGCAGCAGGGCCGGCGGCGGATGTCCCGCGGTGGCGGCTGCGCATCGCCTCGTCGCCGGATCGTAGACGGCGTACAGGCACGTCGCTCCGAGCACCGCGGGCTCCGCGCGCGATTCCCCGGTCATCTGCTCGCTGGAGAATCCGAGCACCAGGTCGTCCAGGTGCGTGAGCAGCTCGCCCGGATCCAGGTCGAGGTCGGCCAGGGTCTGCACCGCGGTCCGCAGTCGTGCCATGGCCGCGGTGGCGTCGAGTCCGTGGCCGACGACGTCCCCGACGACGAACGCCACGCGCAAGGACGGCAGGGGGATCACGTCGAACCAGTCCCCGCCCACCCCGACGCCGCCCCCCGCCGGCTGGTACACCCCCGCCGTGTCCGCGGCCGCCACGTTCAGGACGGAGTGGGGCAGCAGGCTTCGCTGCAAGGCCACCGCCGACCGGTGTTCCTTCGTGTAGCGGCGCGCGTTGTCCACGCCGAGGGCGGCCCTGGAGGCGACGTCCTGCAGGAGGGCGGCGTCCGCCTCGCTGAACGCGGACGGCAGCTGACTGCGCCAGACCGTGACGCAGCCGAGGATCAGGCCTCGCGCGTAGAGCGGCACCGCCACGGAGGAGTGCGCCCCGGTCGGGACGAACTGCCGCAGGGTCCCGGGGTCCACCCCGAGCGTCGCCCGGAGTACGGCCACGTCGGACACCAGCACCGGCCGTCCCGCCATGAGCGGGCGCATCACCTCCGTGTCCGGTACGGGAGGGAGCGCCTCTCCGACCGGCAGGAGGTCCTCGGCGGAAATCCCCGGGCTCTGCGCGGCGGCGGTCCGGCGCAGGCGGACGTCGTCGCTGGTGTCGAGGTGCGGGGGCTCGTCGCCCACCAGTACGGGCTCGGCGAGGTCCACGGTGGCCAGATCGGCGAAATCGGGGACGAGAAGGTTCACGAGGACCTGAGCCATGTCCGTCACGTCCAGGGAGGTACCGACGCTCGCGGCGGAGGCCTGGGCCAGCCCCGTCCGGCGTCGCTCCGAGTCGGGCTCGGCCGCCTCCACCGCGGATTCCGCCGGGGTGATCAGGACGAGCCACCGCGCGTCGGCGTCGGAACCGCCTGGGACACGAGCTCTGAGCCGGACGGCCGTGCAGCTCAGAGTGGCCTTGTGACCTGCGGGGCCGCTACCGGTAATGGTCATCAGGCGCCCGGCCGGTCCCGTCTGCGTACCGGCGGGCGGCAGCAGCTCCAGCAAGGGGGCACAGTCCTGACCCGGCGAGCACTCCAGCAGCGTCGCAGCCCGCTCCGAAAGGGCGACGACCACGCCCGCGCCGTCCAGCACGACGGCTGCCGTCTCGTTCACGGGCACCGAGGCCGGCCTCGGGCCACGATGCTCCGGTTCACGCATGTCGCCTCCACGCACCGTGACCTTCAGTATCGTCCCCGAGGGGAGACCCGGCGACCCACAGCACCGGGGGGGCCGTCGCAGCCCTCCTTCGGACCCGGGCGTGCCCGCGGGACGGGCTGGCTGGGGCCCCGCGTGGCAGCTGGGGAGCGGAGCCGCCGTCTGCTTCAGGCCGCGGGCGCGGGCCTCGGCGCCGCCGTCCCGCCTCCGTGGGTCCGGATGACGATGTCCTCGCCGTCGACGCAATGGTTCACCGGTCGGACGGCGGGCAGCGCGTGCTCCGTGAAGACGATGCGCCCCAGCGACACCGTCGCGAGAAGCCCCCCTCCCGGGACCATGATCGGGGCCAAAGGCGCGGTCCCGTCCCGCCCGGCCTCATGGCCCGTACGGTCCCCGAGGCCGCCCCGCTCCGTCGGCGGCCCGGCCGAACGACAAGGGGAGCCGTTCTGTCCCGATGGGGCCAAAGGTCCCTGCACGGAACCCGGCGACAGGCGGACTCTGGAAGAGGCACCGGTCGCCGCCGTGGCGCACCGCCGAGACCTCACAGAAAGGACCAGTCCCGTGACCGCACTCCACATCGACACCGAGACCGTCTCCCAGCTCGTCGGTGACGCCGTCACCGCCCCGTCCATGCACAACGCCCAGCCGTGGAAATTCGTGTACCGCTCTGGCAGCGGCACCATCGAGCTGCACGGTGACCCGGGACGCGCCATGACGCGTACCGACCCGAACCACCGTGCTCTGCACGTCGGTTGCGCGGCAGCCCTGTTCAACCTGCGTGTGTCCGCGGTCCGGCACGGCCTCCGGGCGCGCGTGCGGTTGCTGCCCGACGACTTGCGCCCGTGGCTGCTGGCAACAGCGGTCATCGACGGGGCCTGCGACGAGGACCACGAGCTGGCGGCCCTGCACGACGCTCTCCGGCGCCGGCACACCAGCCGTTTCCCGTTCAGCGACGAGCTGGTGCCGGACGCCCTCATGGACGGCTTGAGGAGTGCTGCCCGACTGGAGGGCTGCCGGCTGACCGTTCCGGGCGACTGGCACATGGAGACCCTGCTCGAACTGATACGCGACGCGGAGCACCGGGAGGAGATCGATCCGCTCGTCCGGGCGGAGACCTCTGCCTGGGCCTCCCCTCCGCGGGCCACGACCGGCACGCGCGGCGACGGCATCCCCTCCGCCGCCTTCGGTCCGCGCAGCTCCGGAGGGTCCTCGCCCGTACGGGACTTCGGGCGGGACCGGCCGACGCCGGGCCGCGGCTGGGCCGTGTTCGAGAAGCGACCGCAGCTCGCCCTGCTCGGCACTCCGACGGACACGCGAACCGACTGGCTGCGGGCCGGCCAGGCGCTGGAGCGCGTCCTCCTCCAGGCGACGGCCGACGGCATCGCCACCTCGATGACCTCCCAGCCCCTGGAGTGGCGGGAGCTGCGGTGGACGGTCCGCGATCCGGCCGAGACCATGGGCCACGTCCAGATGGTTCTGCGCCTCGGCTACGGCCCCCAGGGGCCGGACACCCCCCGCCGCCCCGTCGACGAGGTCCTGGAGATCCGCACATAGCCGCGGTGCCGCGGGTGGCCGGGTGCGACGTCCGGTGCGAGGTCCTGGCCGGCGGGGGTCTCAGTCTCGGCGGGGGTCCCCGTCATCGTCGGCTCCCTGTCCGGGGCGCGGGCGGCCGGACCACTGGGGCTCGACGTTCTTCCACTCGCTCTCCCACGCCCGCGCGCTGTGCCTGTCGACGCTGCGCTGGCGTGCGTAGACGAAGGCACCCGCGGCGAGCACGACGAGGGCCGATGTTCCGGTGCCCAGGCCTATGGCGTTCAGCGCGATGTCAAGCGCGCCCGGCGGGTCGGCTGCCGCGTTGCCGTTGTCGTCGACCCGGAGCCGGACGGTGTCTCCCTTGCGGGTCGCCGCCGGGACGGGGACGGTATCCGTGTGGACGCGGTGGGAGGCGTCCCGCCAGGTGGCGGGAGCCACGGGAACGGGGCGGGTGCCCGGTCCTGTCCCGGTCCGGTACGCGGTCTCGCCGACCGTCACGGCCGTCACGGAGTACCGGTGGCGCGCGATCTCCGCGGCGGCGCGGCCGGCGTCCGTCCAGGCGCTCCGGCCGACTGCGACACCGCAGATCACGGCCAGCAGGCAGGCCAGCAGGAAGAAGGCGCGCAGGCGGGTTCGGCTGCGGTCGGCATCGCGCCTGAGCGGATTGCCCTCCGCCCGCGGCCTGCGGTGGTGCATGGCGCGCCTCCGTGCTGCGTCCGGGTCGGCCCGCCCGCTCAGCCGGCGGGTTCGGCGCTGATGTGGTGGGCCCGGGTCCGGATCCGTGTGCGCCGGCTCATGGTCGCCTTCCGGGCGGCCGTGTGGCGGACCGGCGTGGCGAGAACCAGGCCGTCGGCGTCGAAGACGACCGAGCCCGCTCCGCTCATGACTCGTGCACCACGCGACGGCCGGTGAGCCGGACCGGGGTGAGCTTCATCCAGTGGGTGCGCGGGCCGCCGGCCCAGGGCTGGGACCGGGCCGTAGCCGTCAGGTGCCGGATCTCCTCGGAGTCCGTGACGGCTTCCAGTTCGCCCACGGCCAGGACGCTCCAACCGCCGGCGGTGACGTCGTCGATGTTGTCGATCTCGAAGGCCACCTCCGTGCCCGCCGCTCTGGCCGCGAGGGCTTCCACGGCGGTGCGGAACGCGATGTCGGGGCCTGCGATCAGGTAGTTGACCGGGAGGACGGCCGGCCCTTCGGGGGTGAAGACGGCGATCCGCCCCACTCCGTACGCACCCAGCAGCGTTCGGCAGTCGGCCTCCTCCAGCGGGACCAGCGCGGTGTCCCGGCGGGCGGTGGAACGGCCCTGGACCCTGTCGGCGCTCGCGCCGGTCAGGTCATCGACCGTGACACCGAGTGCGTCGGCGATGCGCACGAGGGTGCCGATGGGCGGAGAGCCCGCGTGCTCCTCCAGGTAGGCGATGTAGTGGGCGTCGGCTCCGGACCTGCGGCCCAGCTCTTCGCGGCTGAGCCCGAGACCGGTGCGGCGGGCCGCCACGCGGCGGCCGAGGTCGGTGCGTCCGGCCGTCTCGCCGGACTGCTGCGGGTGGATGCTCGGCGTGCTCTTCACGGCACTCACTGCTCCTGGGGCGGTACGGCGACCGTGTCGTGCGGCGTTCCGCCGAGCACGACCTTGAGGGCGCCGGTGTCGCCGGCGCGCGAGAAGACGTCATACGCCTCCTCCATCTGCTCCAGCTCGAAACGGTGGGTGACCATCTCGGCGCCGGGGAGGCGTCCCGCGGCCATCATGCGCAGCAGCATGGGGGTGGAGTGCGTGTCGACGAGGCCGGTGGTGATGGTGATGTCCTTGATCCAGAGGTCTTCGAGGTGCAACGTGGCGGGCTTGCCGTGGACGCCGATGTTGGCGACGCGTCCGCCGGGGCGGACCATGCGGGTGCACATCTCGAACGTCTCGGGCACACCCACGGCCTCGATCGCCACGTCCGCGCCGAGGCCGTCGGTCAGGTCCTCGACCAGCCGCTCGGGCCCCTCCCGCGCACTGGCCGTGGCGTCGGCGCCGAGGTCCCGTGCTGCCGCCAGGCGGGAGGCGGCGAGGTCGACCGCGATGATCCGCCCGGGGCTGTAGAGCCCCGCGGTGGCGATGGCGGCCAGGCCGATGGGCCCGGCACCGACGACGACCACGGTGTCGCCGGGGCGCACCTTCCCGTTGAGTACGCCCACCTCGTAGGCGGTCGGGAAGATGTCGGCGAGCAGTACGGCATCGTGGCTGCTCACGGCGCTGGGGAGCGGGTGGACGGAGAGGTCCGCGAAGGGAACGCGGACGTATTCGGCCTGAGTGCCGTCGATGGTGTGGCCCAGGACCCAGCCGCCACCACCTCGGCACAGGCCGTAGTGGCCCTCACGGCAGAAGCGGCAGCGGCCGCAGGCGGAGATGCAGGAGATGAGCACGCGGTCGCCGGGGCGGACGCCGCGGACGTCGCCGCCGGTCTCGACCACGGTTCCGACGGCCTCGTGGCCCAGGATCCGGCCGGGCGTCACGTCGGGTACGTCGCCCTTGATGATGTGCAGGTCGGTGCCGCAGATCGTGACGGCGTCGACCCGGACGATCGCGTCGGCGGCGTCCTTGATCGCGGGGTCGGGGACGTCCTGCCAGGAGGTCTGCCCGGGGCCCTGGAAGACGAGTGCCTTCATGACTGCGGCCTCTCTGTGCTGCGCGGGAAGGGTCACCGCCAGGCTGTGCCCACCTGCCTCCGTCCCGCTTGGGCCGGTCGGCCCCTCCCAAGGGGACCAGTGGGGCCTCTCCGTCGCGGAGTGGACCGGCAGCGCATTCCCGGTCCAGAGCGAGCACGCCCGGATCCTCGTCGACTGCGGACTCTTCCAGGGTGTCGCGGACCTGCGCCGCCGCAACCGGGACAAGCCGCCCCGCGACCCCGTACCCGGTGGGTGATCACCGGACCAGGGGCACGCCGGCCCCTCTACGTCGAAGGCGCCTTCTCGGCCATCGAGATCGACAGTCCGTCGGTCAGCCATCGATGGGCCACCGTCATGTTCAGCACGCGCCCGCCGGTGGCGGTGCCGACCAGGGCCCAATAGCGTTCGAGGCGGGGGTCGAAGCCGGATGACCTCGACACCAGCCCGTGCAGGTATGCGCGAAAGGCGGGGGTGTCCGACTCCCGCCGGGCCCGTGCGTGGGCGGATACGAAAGCGTTCACCGCGTCCCCGCCGCTGGGCGGGAGACCCTGGGCCACAGCAGCGGCCGTCAGAACGGCAGCATCGTCGATCTCCCCGTAGAAGGCCGGGCCGTCCCTCATCTCCTCGTCGTGGTCCTGGGTCCAGCGGGTGAAACTGGGCGTGGTGATGAGCAGATGCAGCTCGGCGTAGGCCAGGGCCGAACCGGGATCGGGGTCCTGCGGCGGGGCGGGCGCCAGCATGGCGATCATGATGTCGAGGCGGCGCTTGGGCATGGCCGCGGACAGCTCGCGATACCAGTGATCGGTGAGGGTGCGGTGCGCCTCTGGGAGCCGCTGCACGCGGGAGAGTATCTCCAGACGCCGGAGCCGCTCCTCGCTCGTGCAGTCGTCCAGGGACTCGAGTGTGGCCTGGCGCCACCGCAGTTCGATCAGTCGTTCCTGCACCGCTTCGAGCTCGGTCGCCACCAGTTCACCGAGGGAGCACTCACCGGTGACCACCTGCGTGATGGTCGCGATCGGGGTGTCCAGCGCCCGTAGGCGCCTGATGAAACGGATCCGCTCCCAGGCCTCAGGACCGTAGCGCCGATGACCACCGGTGCTGCGGGCGGCCACGGGCAGCAGACCGCTGTCGGAGTAGTAGCGGAGGGTCTTCACCGGAACCCCCGTTCCGGCCGCGAGCTCACCGATGCTCCACGTGTCTTGCGTCACAGTCTCTTGAACCTCCAGTGCGCGGGAGGTCCTAGCGTATTGAGCACCGGCCACGCCGGTCCGCACCCTCCCCACCGCTCCGGCCTCCTTGCTGAGCGGCCTCGTGCAGCCTCGCGTGGCCTCGTCCGATCCCGTCCCCGACCAAGAACGGTGGTTTCGCATGTCCCCGACCACGGCAGCACCCCCTCCATGCCGAAGAGCCGGGATCCGCGGGGTGCTCTTCCCCGTGCTCTGGGCGGTGGCACTGCTCACGGCCACCGCCGTGCCGGCGACCGCCGCACAACCCGGTTCCCCGCGTTCCACGGGCCAGAGCGGGGCCGTCGTACGGACCGACCACGGCCTGGTGCGCGGCGTGTCACACGGCGCGTACACCACCTTCGACGGCATTCCCTACGCCGCGCCGCCGACCGGACCGCTGCGCTGGCGCGCCCCGGTGCCCGCCGCCACGTGGCCTGGTGTCCGGGATGCGACGACGCCGGCGCAACGCTGCGTGCAGATGCCGGCACCGGGTGCGAGCGCGGCCCTCGGGTCGGAGGACTGCCTCTACCTCAACGTCACCGCGCCGACGCCGAAGCCGGCCGGGCAGAAGCGGCCCGTGCTGGTGTGGATGCACGGCGGTGCGTTCCTGGGCGGTTCCGGCAGTGACTACAGCGCTGAACAACTGGCGGTCCGGGGTGACACGGTCGTCGTCACGGTCAACTACCGGTTGGGGATCTTCGGTTACTTCGGCCACCCCGGGTTGGGCTCCGCCCCGCCCTTCGGCCTGGCGGACCAACAGGCCGCCCTGCGCTGGGTGCGTGCGAACGCGGAGCGCTTCGGCGGTGATCCGCGCGGTGTCACGCTGTTCGGTGAGTCCGCGGGCGCCCTCGGCATCTGCGCGCACCTCACCTCGCCGACGGCGGTCGGACTCTTCCAGCGGGCCGTACTCCAGAGCGGTTCCTGCCTCATGTCCTTCCCGCGCGGCGCTCTCGGACCCGGAACACCGGCGTACGAACCGTTCGCCTCACAGCGCGATGTCCAGACGGCCGGCGCGGAAGCCTCCCGGCAACTGGGCTGCCCGGCGGGCGGCGGAGACGAGGTGCTGGCGTGCCTGCGCGGGCAGAGCACGGACCGCCTCGCCACCGCGCAGCTGATGCAGTCCTTCAACCGGCCCGCCTTCGGCAATGCGCTGCTGCCCGTGGCGCCGGACCAGGCCTTGGCATCGGGACGCTTCCACCGCGTGCCGGTCATCCTGGGCACCAACCACGATGAGATGAGGATGTTCGTCGGCCTGTCGCTCGCCGCGTTCCCGATCCGCACCGAGAGCGACTACCGCGCCCGTCTGGAGGACGCCTTCGGGCCCGACGCCCCAGCCGTCGAGGCGCGGTATCCGGCAGCACACCACCCCACCCCCGCGCTGGCCTGGGCCACGGTGCTGACCGACCGGTCCCTGACCTGCACCACGCTGGCAGCCGGCCGGGCCATCGCCACTCACGCCCCTGAACTCCCCCTCTACGGCTACGAGTTCGGTGACCGGGACGCTCCCGTCCTCGCCGGTCTGCCGACGAACCCGGGCTTCCCGTACGGTGCGGCGCACGGCTTCGAGATGCCGTTCCTGTTCTCCTCCCTCCCCACCGAGCGACCGCTGACCGACGCCCAGCGCGCCCTGTCGGACCGGATGGTCGACTACTGGACGACCTTCGCGCGCACCGGCAACCCGAACACGTCCGGCGCACCGCTCTGGCCCCTCCTCTCCCCTTCGTCACCTCTCGCGCGGTCGGTGCAGTCGTTGGCCCCCGGACCAGGCGGAATCCACCCCGTCGACGCGCGTTCCGCACACCACTGCGCGTTCTGGGACCGCCTGGCTCGGTGAGCCTGCGCGCGGCCACCTCGGTCGAGGCCCCGGGCACGAGATGTCGGACGAGTCCCTCGTCCGACATCTTCGCGAGCGGACCGCTCCTGGCACGTCGAAGAGGGCGTGGCCACCCGGGTCGAGACCGTCTTCGACACCCACCTCATCCGGGAAGCCGCCCCGTGGCCACGCCCGACGCGCACCACGCCATGCGGCATTTCGCCGGAGCCGGGCACCCCGTTCAGTGCGGTGACGGTTTCGGGTCCAGGGCGTTGGCGACGGTGCAGCCGCCCTCCCCGGGCATCCGCTGGATCCGGGGCGGCACCCACACCTCGGTAGAGCCGGGGCCCACGCGGGCGAGAAGGCAGTCCTGCGCGTCGAAGCCGTCGCCCTGTACCCACAGCAGAACGCCGACCCGGCCGCCGTCCGCCTTCACCTCGGTACGGATCGCCGGATCCGGGTCCAGGGCGGCGAGCGTACGCCGCACCTCGGCCTCGTCCACCCGGCCGCCCTCCGGCACCCGGGGGAGTTTCGCGCGGAGCTCCTCGTAGGGCAGCCTCGGCGGTTCGGGGGGCGGAGCGAAGGTCAGCGCGGGCCCGTCCGGGCAGTCCACGTCACGGGGATCCTCACCCCACTCCGACCCGGGTGACACCCGGACCGCGAAACAGCGCCGCACGACGACCTCCTCGGGGGCGAGCCATCCCTCGTACCCCGAGCCGGACGTGCGGACGACCACGTCGACGCCGTCCCCGTCATGCGTCGAGGTACCGGTCACCCGCAGCACCTCCACCCCATCGATACCGGAAGCCGAGCGCCCGACCTCCTCCGCCGTGCGCGGATGCTGACCGTAGAGGCGCTGGCCCGCCTTCCTGGCCACCTCCCGTGCGGCGTCCGTCGCCTCGCCCTCGGAGGACTGCACCACCCCGCAGCCGACGGTGAACAGCAACAGCGTGACGAGCAGCAGGAGTCGGCGCATGTGTCCACCCTTCCGGCGCCGCGCGCGGCGGGCAACCCCCCGCGTACTCAGACCGGCGTAGGTGACCGTACTCAGCCGGACCTTCACCTGTTCACGAGGGAAGAGGTTCAGTGCTCGCAGAGGGAGAATTCTCGCTCGTAGAGCTGCTCGTTGTGTTCGTCGACGAAGAACTTGCGTTCCCGCATGAGTTGTTCGCGGTAGTCCTTGGCCTGCTCAAGCGTCATGGTCGAGGTGTCGGACCACGGTTGTTGCGGTGGCACATCGGATGTCGAGACGATCGCTTCCGACGGATCGACCAGGAAGAACGCGAGAATTTTGCGATGTCCCGGGCGCGTGGGGTCCGTGAGGCGGAACGAGCCGACGCGGTGTTGCAGGACGTTCGGGAACGCCAGGCAGCGGCCCGCTGGGGTCGATGCCGATCCCAGCAGCTGGTTCAGTGCGTCCTCGTCCTCCAGGCCGTAGACCTCGCGCACGCCGTTGTCGTCGTTCTGTTCGTAGTCCGGGTCGTCGAGTGCCGCCCGGAAACTCAGCCGGCTTTCGGTGATGTTCTCGCTGTCCCAGTAGTAGAGGCCGGTCGAGACGATCCGCTCGTTCATCATCCCCTCGACATGCCAGGAACCGCCGGAGTACTCGGGCTCGTCCGGGGTGAGGTGAATGGTGGCGAGCTTGACGATGACCTGGAGACGGCGGCCGCGCAGGTCGACTCGGGCGGATTCGTCGGGCATCTCGGGCGGGGTGAAGGCCGGGGCGTCCGGGATGACCGGGCGGCGGTTTTCCCACCAGTCGTCCTGGGCCTCCTCCCATGCACGGACGGCTTCTTCGTACGCCCCGTCATCACTGTAGGAGGTCTTGTCCGGATACTCCGGCTCCGAGTCGTACCACCCGTAGGGATCGGCCTTGATCCGCAGGGGCCGCGGATGGCGCAGATCGGTGAGCACGTTCTCCAGCAGCGGGCGGAAGCACGCGAACAGGTCCGGCAGGACGGAGGCCAGTTCGCGATGGGTCTCGGGGTGGACGTTGTTGACGTACGAACGGAAGGTGACATCGCCGTCCTCACTGACGTCGACGTCCGTGGGCAGCCACTGGAACTTCTCCGAGAACTCGTACCTCGAGTAGCGGTCCGTCGGGTTCAGCCAAGCCCTCTCGGGAGCACCGCTCACCTCTCTGACCAGACAGAACAGTGAGGGATGAACCAGATCCAGTACCTGGCCGCCGGATCCGGGATGCCAGTCCAGTTCTGCTTCGGGGACCTGCTCCAGAACCCGGACCGCCTCGCGCAGCCGGGAGCTGAGCTTGTCGTCGACCAGTGCGTCCGACTGCCACACCCCGTCGACGGCGGACACCTCGACGCCGGTTCGTCCGTCCCGCAGCGCGGCGTAATGCACGAGTTCGGCAAGCACGTAACGAACCTGGGCTTCGGTGAGGCCCTGGGCGACCGCTTCTCGCGTCCACCTGCCGGCGATGTCGGCATCGTTCATCTTGTCGAACCACCCCGGCTTCTCCCGGATGAGCGCGCTGCACTCCATCATCTGAAGTTCCCGCAGCGTTCGGGGTCTCGCGAACGATATGGAACGGGAAACATGGAAGGGCAGCGGGAAAGCAGACAGGCCAGACAACTCTCTTGGTCCTCCGAGTCGGTGTGCGGTGGCGGGAAGGATACTTCAGCGGACTGACACTCAGGTCTTCTCGTATTCGTCGTGGCGGCGCAGCCAGTGCGTCTCCTCGCCCTCCTCCTGGCGGCCCAGCGGTGTCCGGTCGAGGAGGCCGTAGTAGGCCATGGCGGGTTCGAGGCCGCGCGCGGTGGTGACGTACGTCCGGTAGACGATGCCGTCCGACAGCGCGTAACAGCTCAACCCGGGTCCCTCGGTGACGTACCCGAGCACGTCCGTGCCGCACGCCCGCGCCATCTGGCTCACGATCGGTGGAACCCCGCCCTCCAGGAACGGTCCCAGCTCCTCCGCCGTGTACGTGAAACCGAGGTCGCGGTGGAAGTCGCCGCCGCCGGCGGAGACCCAGTCGAAGCTCCAGCCCATCCGCTCCCGGTAGGGGAGGAGCTTGTCGAGCGGCGCCCGCGAGGAGCAGATCAGCGTCACGTCACGGGCCTTGAGGTGGATCGCGTTGGGGTCGAGGGTGTCCGCGATCGAGGAGCAGACGGGGCATCCGGCCTCGTACGGCGGTCCGAACATGAAGTGGTAGACGAGCAGTTGCGAGCACCCGTCGAAGAGGTCCGCGAGCGGCCTGGTCCCGCCTTCGGTCTCGAACCTGTAGTCCTTCTCGACCCGCACCCGGGGAAGTTCCCTCCGCTTCCGGGCGAGCGCGTCACCGCGCCGGGTGAGGTCCTTCTCCTCCACGAGCAGCTCTGCTCGCGCGGCCTCGAATTCCTCCTGCGTGCCGACTCTGTGCTCGGGCATTGCCTTTCCCTCCTGTGCGGGAGCGGAACACCGCATCGCGGCGGGCGGTCGCCCGCAGCGGCTGCCGTCAGTGCCCGCACCGCAGCAGGCAGTCCCGGAGCTGGAGCCGCCGATCGACGCCGCAGAGGTTCCTGCGGCAGAGCCTTCGAGCCCGTCGCTCGCTCAGCAGACGGAGCACCCTG
>NZ_JBHWBP010000037.1:0-39098 GCF_042735575.1 Streptomyces sp. NPDC059564
CGTCAAGCCCCGGGCGCCAGGCCGGCGCCGGAGTGGTCGATGACGTTGCCGTTGGAACAGTTGTTCTTGTGGTTGCCGGTCCAGTCGCTCAGGGCAGGCACCACGGCGAGTTCCTGGATGCACACGTCAGCGGCGGTGAAGTTCCAGTTGTTCGCCGCGTTGACTCCGTTGCCGAAGTTGCTGTCGTTGTCGGCGAAGGCGGGCGTGGCGGCGGAAAGGGCCGCGACAGCCAGCAGGCCGCAAGTGATGATCTTTCGCATGACCGGGGAACGCGTCAGGGCCCGCACAGGTCACGCGGCAAACGAACCAAAGTGGGCGGAGCGGCCTGCCAGGGCCGAAGGATCTGACGACGCGCGGGCTCCGGACTCCTGTGGCCCGGGGCCCGCTGCCGTGCTTGTGGTGTGGCGGAGGTCAGTGGACGACGAGGGAGAAGGAGCCGTCGGCGAAGGTGCCTTCGTGGTCGGTGGTGGTGACGCGGATGGACTGGGGGTCGTCGCCGCAGTCGGGGTTGTTGCCGAGTTCGGTGACGACGAAGAGGCGGTAGCGGTGGGACGCGGTGGTGAAGACCGCGTTGTTGGGGTCGACGCCGGGGTTGAGCTTGACGCAGTACTTGCCGTCGGAGAGGCGGGTGACGGTGTCGATGCCCTTGGAACGGACGATGGAGCCGTCGTCGTTCACGGTGACGGCGGCCCGCGCGTAGGGAGCCCGGACATTGTCGGCGGCGGCGAGTGCGATACCTCCGCTGACGCCGGCGCCGAGCAGGGCGACTGCGGTGGTTGCCAGGACGAGGGCGCGCTTGCTGCGGGAGAGGTGCACGGCAGGTGTTTCCGTTCTGGGGAAGGTGTGCGGAGGGCGGGGGTTACTGGATGGTGAGGTAGAACTCCTGGCCTGCGAAGCTGCCGTTGCGGTCGCCGGTGACCACAGGAATCGTGCGCGGGTCGCCGCCGCACTCGGTGCGTCCCAGGGCGATCTGCACGCTCGAGCCGCGGTTGGCGCCGGTGCCGAGCGTGGCGGTGAAGATGCTCTCGGAGAAGTTGATCTCCGGGTCGGAGACGTGCAGGCAGTAGATTCCCGTACTGGGCCGCGTGACGGCGTCGATGCTCTTGGCCTCCAGCAGGGTGCCGTTGGCCGTCACGTGAGCGGCGGCCTGCGCGTACGGGGCGTACGCGTCGGCGCCGGCGGTGGTGGCCGAAGCGGCGACCAGGGCGAGACCGCCCATACCCACGGCGGCGCAGCGAGTCAGTCGGGTCAGGAACATGGCACTCCTAGCGAGTCGTACGAGAACGGGAGTCGAGGGCGACGGTGATGCGGGGACGCCGTATGCGCGGTCACGCCACCTCCCCGTACGGCTGCGCGGAGTCGGTCCCGAGGCACGGCGAAGCTCCGACAGGACGGCTGCGGCCCACGAGAGAGGCCCAACGACGGCAGCGACGATGGCAGAGGACGTCACGACCCCGGGCAGGGGGGAAGGTTTCATCACCCCCCATGGAGCGAACGATCTTGCTCCGATCGGACGGGGCTCCGTCACCCGACCAGCCCCAGCCGCCGGCCTGTTCCGGGTGCAGGCCTGAGCCCCGTCATCGCTCCAGGGTGAGCTGCTCGACGAGGAAGCTGCCCCACCCGTCCACCCTCAGAGGCCGGGATATCCGGCTCCGCCGGACGGGTGGCCCACAGTGCCCATTCGGCGGATTCGCCGGTTGAACCGGCGACAGTGACGGCACCGAGAGGGCAGCGGCCAGGTGAGCGACGATCAGGCACGCCGGAGTGCGACCGGCGGATCCACCCGTGCACTTCGTGACACTGATCGGCGACGCTCCGAACCTGCGGACCGTGCGATCGCGATCGTCGGTGTGGCCGGGATCTTCCCCGAAGCCGAGAACGTCGGGCAGTTCTGGGCCAACATCGTGGCCGGCCGGGACTGCACGCGCGAGGTCCCCGAGGAGTGGTGGTCCCTCGCGGAGCACCACGACCCCGACGTCCTCGCGCGGGACAAGACCTACGCCCGGCGCGGCGGGTTCCTGCCCTCGATGACCTTCGACCCGCTCGAGTTCGGCATGCCGCCGGCTTCCCTCGACTCGATCGGGCTCGTCCAGTTGCTCGGTCTGCTCGCGGCCAGGGACGTGCTGCGCGACGCGGGCTGTCCGGACGCCGCCTGGTACGACCCCGCACGGACCGGGGTGGTCCTCGGTGTCTGCGGTTCCAACTCGACCGCGCTGTCGCTCGGTTCACGGCTGGTCACCCCCGAGATCCGGGCGTCGCTGCGGGGCGCCGGAGTGTCCCGCCGACAGACCGACGAGGCCGTACGCCGGTACCTGGAACAGTCACCGGAGTGGACCGAGGACTCGTTCCCCGGTGTGCTCGGCAACGTGGTGGCGGGCCGGGTCGCGAACCGATTCGGCCTCGGCGGCGCCAACTACACGGTGGACGCGGCGTGTGCCAGCTCGTTGGCCGCGCTGCGCGGTGCGATCACAGAACTGGTGGAACACCGAGCCGACTTGATGATCACCGGTGGCTGCGACGCGGACAACTCCGTCCTCACCTACCTGTGCTTCAGCAAGACCCCGGCGCTCTCCCCCACCGACCGGGTCCGTCCCTTCGACCGCGACGGCGACGGCACCCTCCTCGGCGAGGGCATCGGCATGCTCGCCCTCAAGCGCCTCGCCGACGCCGAACGCGACCTGGACCGGATCTACGCCGTGATCCGGGGCCTCGGCTCCGCCAGCGACGGCCGCACCAGCAGCATCTACGCACCCTGCGGGGACGGTCAGACCGCCGCGCTGCGGGCCGCCTACACCGACGCCGGGGTGCCCGCAGAGAGCGTCGAGCTCATCGAGGCCCACGGCACCGGCACCCGAGTCGGCGACTCGGTGGAGGCCGCTGCCCTCTCCACCTTCCTGGCGACCCCGTCGGACCGCCGGTTCGTGGCTCTGGGCAGCGTCAAGTCGCAGATCGGGCACGCCAAGGCCGCCGCCGGAGCCGCCGGTCTGATCAAGGCCGCCCTCTCCCTGCACCACCGGGTACTCCCGGCCACCATCGGGATCGGCACGCCCGTGGAGGAGCTCGGCGACCCCGACGGGCCCCTGTACGCCAACACCCGCACCCGCCCCTGGATCCGCGACCCCCGCAGGCCGGTGCGCCGGGCCGGCGTCTCCGGGTTCGGCTTCGGCGGCGTCAATTTCCACGCGGTCCTGGAGGAGCACCGATCGGGCGAGGACGGGCTGAAGGTGGTCCACCCGACCCCCCGGGCCTGCCTGTGGCACGCACCCGACCGTGAGGCCCTGCTCGCCCTGCTGGAGTCGGGGGCCGCTCCGCGGCCCCTCGGCCCGATCCCCGCCGACCACGCCCGGCTCGGCTTCGTCGCCACCGATCAGCAGCACCAGGACCGGCTCCGCCGGCTCGCCCAGGCCCAGCTGCGGGCCCAGCCCGGCCACCGGAGCTGGCAGCACGCGGAGGGCATCCACTACCGCAGCACCGCTCTGCCCGCCCACCACAAGGTGGCCGCGCTCTTCGTCGGCCAGGGCAGCCAGTACGTCGACATGGGCCTGGACGGACTGCTGTCCGTTCCCCCCTTGCGCGCCGCGTTCGACGCGGCCAACGCACTCTGGACCGAGGGGGAGACACTGGCCCGGGTGGTCTTCCCCGTCCCCGGCACCGACCCGGCGGTGGCCGCCGCCCGGCTGCGCCGCACGTCCTACGCCCAGCCCGCCATCGGCGCGCTGTCGATGGGGCAGTTCCGCCACCTATCCGAGCTGGGCTTCGTCCCCGATGTGGCGCTGGGGCACAGTTTCGGTGAGCTGACCGCCCTCTGGGCGGCCGGCAGCTTCTGCGACGACGCCTTCGTCCGGCTGGCCGCCGCCCGGGGCCGGGCCATGGACGTGCCCGCACGGCCGGGCGCCGACCCGGGGGCGATGGTCGCGGTCCGGCTGTCCGAGCGTGCGGCGCTGGAACTGGCCGCCCCGTTCCCCGGACTGGTCATCTGCAACCGCAACGGAGAGCAGGAGTTGGTGCTCGGCGGTCCCACCACGGAGGTCGACGCCTTCGTGACGGCCTGTCTCGACCGCCGCCTGCCCGTGCAGCGCCTCGCGGTCTCCGCCGCATTCCACACCAGGCACGTCGCGCATGCCGTGGAAGGGTTTGCCCAGGCACTGGCCGCCGAGGAGTTCCGCACTCCCGCCGTCCCCGTTCTGGCGAACACCGCCGGTGCCGCATACGGGGCGGACCCGGAGCACAACCGCCGGATCCTGGCCGGGCAGCTGGCCCGACCGGTGGAGTTCGGCGCCCGGCTGGCGGAGCTGTACGCGGGCGGTGTGCGGGTCTTCGTCGAGTTCGGCCCGCGCCAGACCCTCGGCAATCTGGTCCGCCGCACGTTCGCCGCTGACGGTGAGGTCGAGGTGATCCCCACCGACATCGGCGCCGGCACCGGATCTGCCCTCGCCCTCAGGCAGGCCGCCGTCCAGCTCGCGATGCTCGGCCATCCGATCAGGGACATCAACCGCCACGACGTCGAGGCCGCCCCACCCCCGGCCGGCCCTTCAAGCGTGGCCCGGGTGTTGACCGGTCCCAACTTCGCGGCGAACGCCGTCCGGCAGCGCCTCCGGGACGACGTCCCGCCGCCGTTGGCCGAGCCCGTACCCGTGCCCGTGCCCGTGCCCGTCGAGAGGATCGAGATTCCCTCCGTGGACCACATCATGATCACCGGCACCGGCCAGGACCGGTTGGGGCAGGCTGCCGCCGACCACCTGGCGCTGCACAACCGGTTCCTGGAAGGGCAGCTGGCCGTCGCCCGCGACCTGGCCGAGCTGCTGGGGGGACCGGACGGGGCCGACGCCGGAACCGTGGCCCGGGCCGCGCTGATCAGTGAGCACAGTGTGGCCCTGAGCAACGCGCACACCCGCGCCAGTGAGGTGTTCGCCGAACTGATGCGGCTACCGCTCTCCGGTGTCCCGGCCGGCCCTCCGGAGCTGCCGGTGCATCATGACCAGCCCGACTACCGGCCCGCCTTCCGGGATTCGGAACAGGAAGCTGCCCCGGCACAGCCGGTGATCCCGGTAGCCAGGGCGAGCCGCCCTCCGGAGCGGGAGCAGGCACCGCGCCCGGTACCCGCGCTGCCCGCCGAGCCGACGGTGCCGGACTTCGCCGAGGTCGAGCGGGTGCTACGGGAGATCGTCGCGGAGAAGACCGGCTATGCGTTCGACATGGTCGATCCCGATCTGGACATCCGGGACGACCTCGGCATCGACTCCCTCAAGCAGGTCGAGATCGCCGCCGAGGCATGGCGCTGCTTCCCCCAGCTGCCGCGCGAGGAGGTCTACCAGTTCGCCGCGGTCCGGACCGTCCGCGACCTCTCCGAGATCCTGCGCGCGGTGCTGGCCCGGCCGGCGCCCGCGCTCAGCGCGGCCGAACCGGTTCCGCTCGGCCGCGCCTTCGTGAGCCTGCGCGAACTCCCCGCCCCCGACGAGCTGGTGAACGTGTACGGGCACCGGCCGACCGCCCTGCTCCTGGACGACGGCAGCAAGCTCGCCGAACTGCTCCGGCAGGCCCTGGACGCCCGGCACTGGCAGGTGCGGTCCGTCCGACTGCCGCAGGTGTCGGGCGAGGGCCCGCAGCTGGCGGACTGGTCGGAGCAGTCGCTGAGCACCTGCGTCCTGGACCTCACCTCGGCCGGGCCGCTCGCGCTCTGTCTGCTGCCGGCCGGTCGCGACGCCCTCGCCGATCCGGCGCAGGTGGTGGCCCGGCTGCGGCACGCCGTCCTGGTGGCCAAGCACGCCGCCCCGGCCCTCCGGGCGATGGCCGCCAACGGCAGCCGAGGAGCGTTCGTCACGGTCACCGAGCTGGACGGTGCGCTCGGCCTCGCGGGCTCGGGCGGCGACCCGATCGCCGCGCTGGTCGGCGGCCTGGGCGGGCTGGCCAAGAGCCTGGCCCTGGAGGAGTCCGACCTGTTCTGCCGCAGCATCGACCTGGCTCCGGAACTGGACCCCGCCCTCGCCGGGCGGTCCGTCCTGGCCGAACTCACCGATCCGGAGAGCAACGTCTGCGAGATCGCCTACGACGCGCAGGCCCGTCGCCGGACGCCGTGGCTCAGCCCCGAGCCCGCGCCTCTGGTGCCGGTGCCCGCGAATCCGGAGCCTGACCGGGACGACCTGCTCCTGGTGACCGGCGGGGCCCGCGGCATCACCTCCTGGTGCATTGCCGGACTCGCCGACCGCAGCGGCAGCGGCTTCCTGCTCCTCGGCCGTACCCCGCTCCTCGACGCACCGGCCTGGGCCGGTGACAGTACCGACCCCGTCGTATTGCGTGAGCTGCTCGCCCAGCGCATGCGGGAGGAGGGTCACGACCCCGGACTGCCCGGCGCACGAGCAGCATTGGACCACCAGTCCGCCGACCTCGCCCGGCAGCAGGAGGTCCGCGCCACCCTCGCCGAGCTACGGGCCAAGGGCGTACGGGCCGAGTACGTAGCCGCCGATGTCGGCGATGCCGAAGCGGTCCAGGCAGCCCTGGAGCCCTACGCCCGCCGGATCACCGGTCTCGTGCACGGTGCCGGGATCCTGGCCGACGAGCGGCTGGCGGACAAGGGCCCGCGCAACATCGCCAGAGTGCTGGACGCCAAGCTGACCGGGCTCCTGAACGTGCTGACCGCGCTCGACGGGACCGTACTGCGCCACCTCGTGCTGTTCACCTCGGTCTCGGGCGTCTTCGGCAACTCCCGCCAGACCGACTACGCCCTGGCCAACGAGGCGCTCAACCGGTTCGCCTGCGCCTGGCAGGCCACGCACCCCGACTGCCGGGTCTCCTCCCTCGCCTGGGGACCGTGGCGCGGCGGCATGGCCTCTCCCGGTATGCAGGAGCTCTTCCTCCAGCACGGCGTTCCGCTGCTCACCCGCGAGGAGGGCGTGGACTACTTCGCCCAGCAGATGAGCGCCGACCGCACCGGCGACCTGATCGCTGTGATCGGCCCCGTCGCACCGGTCTTCCGGCGCCGGGGTACCGTACCCGCCGAGGAGCGGACCGTACGGCGCGAGACGGCGGGCCTCGGCCAGGATCCGGTGCTGGACCACCACCGGATCGACGGCCTGCCGGTACTGCCGATGACGGCGGCTCTGGGCTGCTGTCTGAACGTGCTGGAAAGCCTGCTGGGGCCGGACCAGCCGGTGCTGGTCTGCCGGGAGTTCGCCATCAATCGAGGCCTGGTGTTCGACGGCACCGAGCCCGTCCGGCTGGACATCGACGTACGGCCAACCGCCGACCCGGCGGCCTTCGCCGTCCAGGTCCGGGACGAACCATCGCAGGCACCACGGTTCCAGGGTCGGTTCCACCTGGAGCACGGCGATCCCGTGCCGGACCGGATCACCCTCCCGGCACCGCTTCCTGCCGCCTTCGAGCCGCACCCGGCCTACCGGGACGGGTTCCTGTTCCACGGCCCCGTCCTTCAGGGGCTGGGCAGCGTGCTCCACGAGGAACCCGCCCTTCTCCTGCTCGCCGCCCGGCTGCCTGACCCCGTACTCGCCACCGGCGCGTACGGGACCGGACGGTACCGGCCGGGCGGCTCCGACGTGCTCCTCCAGGCGGCCGCGCTGCTGGGCCGCAGCCGCGTCGGGCTGCGCTGCCTCCCGGTCTCGGTCGGCCAGGTCGACCTGTTCGCGCCGCTGCCGGACGACGAACAGTTCGCCGTGCTGGCCGAGCTGACCGACGAGAGTCCACTCGACCTCACCTTCACCGTCACCGCCTGCGCGGCGGACGGCCGGGTCCTCCAGCGCTGGAGCGGTTTGCGGATGGTCATCGCCGTTCCCGAGTTGGCCGCCCGGGCGGCGTGGCCCGGGCCGGCCGAAGTGTCCGGGCCATGAGGGACGTTCTGATCGACCGCTGGCCGCCGCGGGACGAGCTCGGATTCGACGGCGATCCGTCCCCGGGTCCCGGTACCCCGCAACCGCAGCAGGGCTCGGCCTCACCGGTCGTGGCGGCGGTCCAGCGCGCCCACGCGGCAGTCGTCGAGGCCCATGGCAGGTACCTGGCCAGACTGCTCGGGTCCCCGGTGACCTCGAACCCGACCGACCCCGGCAGCGGGCCCGGCTTCACCGCCCGGCTCGACCTCACCGGGTCCGATCCCACCGAGTTGGTACGTGGGGTGCTCCTCGGTCACGCTCGGCGCCTGGCCCTTGCGGACCTGCTGCCGGAGCCCTCCGCCCGGCCCCGGGACGCCGCCGACCACCACGTCCGGCTGTCCGTGCCCGCTCCCTCGGGCCCGGTCACCGCGCTGGTGCAGGTGCGCGACATCGGGCTGACCCCCCGCCCGTACGTCCTGGCCGACTGCCGGCTGCTCGCGGAATCAGCCGAGGTCGCCCGGATGGTCGGTATCGGCATCGAACTGGTCGAAGGTCCGGGCACCCACATCGCCGCCACGGCCGCCCCCGCCGGCCGGGCCGTCGCACGCCGCAGGTGCGCCGACGGCCGCCGTGCGGTCATCAACGAGTTCCACCTGGCGCACCTTGCCGAGGGCGACATCACGTTGGCGTTCGATGTTCCCGGCCGTGTGCTGGCCCGGGTCCGCCCGCGCCTGCCCAACAGCGACCTGCTGATGATCAGCCGTTCGCCGGATCCGGCACGTCCGTTCGGCCGCTACGAACCCGGTGCCACCCTGACCACGGAGTACGACGTCCCGGCCGATCCCTGGTACCTGCGTGAGAACGGCACCCCGGTGGTCCCGCACCTCGCCTACCTCGAAACCTCGTTGCAGGGCGCGGCCTTTCTCGGCGTCAGCCTCGGCATGAGCCTGGAGCACCCCGAGGCCGACCTGGTCGTGCGCAACCTGGAGGGCCGGGCCACCCTTCACCGGACACCCGCCCTCGTCGGTCGCACCATCACCCAGCACTCCACCCTGCTCTCCCATGCCGAGCTGCCCCAGGCCGTGGTCCAGCGGTATGCCTACGAGCTGAGCCTCGGCGGAGAGGTCTTCTACAGCGGGGAGACCGCGTACGGCGTCTACCCCGCCGATGCCCTCGGCGCCGACGCGGGGCTGGACGGCGCCGTGCCGCAACCACCGTGGCTGCGCGCGAACCCCGGAGCGGGCGCCCGGACGATCGAGGCCCGCACCGACCCCAGGCTGGGCCGGGGGCGGATGGCGCTGCTCGACCGGGTCGAACTCGTACCGGACGGGGGCGTCTCCGGCCTGGGCTACGCGCTCGCCACCGCCGCCATCGACCCCGATGCCTGGTACTTCGCCCGGCACTTCCACCAGGATCCGGTGATGCCGGGCTCGTTCGGTATCGAGATGCTCCACCAGGCCGTGCACGCCCATCTGTTGCACACCCCCGGCCTGGCGGACCACCTGCCTGCGGTGCGGCTGGCACCCGCCACCGGAGCCGAGTTCAGCTGGAGCTACCGCGGCCAGGTCCTCCCCCGGCACCGCCAGGTGCAGGCCGAGGTACATCTCACCGAAATCTCCCGGCACGGCCCATGCCTCACGGTCCGGGCACGGGGCAGCGTCTGGCGCGACGGCACCCGGGTCTACCAGGCAGAGGGCATCGGCGTGACCCTCGGCCCCGCCGGCACCGAGAGGGAGCTCTCATGAATCCGACGCATTCACGTCCGGCCCGGGTCCGGCCCGCGCCTGCCTTCGAACCGGAGGCGATCGGCCGGGTCCTGCGGCGCCTTGACCTGCCCTGCTACGTGTTCCGGCAGGGCGGTCGGACCGGCGTGGCCCACGAGCCGGTGCCCGGCACCGAAATCCTGACCACGGTAGGCCCGTTGCATACCGACCGTCTCGGGTCGGCGACGTTTCGGCAGGCCCACGGGGTGCGCGGCGCCTACATGGCCGGGTCGATGGCCACCGGTATCGCCTCCGTCGAACTGGTCGGGGCGATGGCCCGGGCCGGCTACCTGGCCTCCTTCGGAGCGGCCGGCCTGTCCCAGGCCCGCACCGAACAGGCCGTGTCCCGACTCGGCCGCGAACTGTCCGGCCTGCCGTGGGCCGCCAACCTGATCCACAGTCCACGGACGCCCCGGCTGGAGCGCCGGACCGTCGACCTCTACCTCGCCCACGGCGTGCGCCGTGTGGAGGCATCCGCCTTCGTCGACATCACCACCGAGCTGGTCCGCTACCGCGCCGCCGGGCTCCGCCCCGACCCGTGCACCGGTGTGCACGCCGGGCACCACGTCATCGCCAAACTCTCCCGCCCCGAAGTGGCCGAACGCTTTCTGCGCCCCGCCCCGGACGCACTGCTCGACACGCTGGCCGCCGAAGGCCGGATCACTGCCGAGCAGGCGCGCCTCGCCCGGCTGCTCCCGCTCGCGGATGACATCACGGCGGAGGCCGACTCGGCCGGCCACACGGACGGCCGCCCGCTCACCGTCCTGCTCCCCGAGCTGCTGGAGCTCCGTGACCGGCTGGCGCCCCTGGTCCGGGTCGGGGCGGCCGGCGGCCTCGGCACTCCCCTGGCCGTGCACGCGGCCTTCGCCCTCGGCGCGGACTACGTCGTCACCGGCTCGGTCAACCAGGCGTGTGTCGAGGCGGGAACCTCCGACCAGGTCAAGCAACTCCTCGCCGAGGCCGGTCCGGCGGACTGCACCACGGCCCCGGCCGCCGACATGTTCGAACTGGGTGTCGACGTCCAGGTCCTGCACCGGGGCAGCCTGTTCCCCGGCCGGGCCCGGTGGCTCTACCGCCTCTACCGCGAGCTGGACAGCCTCGACGACCTCGCTCCCGCCGACCGCGAACGGCTGGAGCGGCAGGTGTTCCGGCGCCCGGTCCAGGAGGTCGAACGCGCGCAGACCGAAAACCGCCCGCAGGACGCCGAACGGAGCGCCAGGGACCCGAAGTTCCGCATGGCCTCGACCTTCCGCTGGTATCTGGGCAACTCCGCGCGCTGGGCCACCGGCGGTGAGCGCGACCGGAGCGCCGACTTCCAGATCTGGTGCGGCCCGGCGATGGGCGCCTTCAACGCCTGGACGGGCGGCACACCGCTGGCGCTCCCCCGGAACCGCCGGGTGGCCGACATCGCGGACCGCCTGCTGGCCGGGGCCGCCTACCACGGCCGGCTCACCCAACTACGCCTGGCGGGGGTACGCCTGCCGGCCGCCGTCCGGACTCTCGGCGTCACGCTCCGGTAGCGGTCGCCCGAAGCGTCAGCCTGGCCAGGTCCGCCTGTTCCCGCTCGAACAGCCGGACACAGGCGTCGAGGTATCGCTCGTATCTCCGCACCGTCGCCTCACCGGCGACGGCCACGGCCGCCTCCCGGGCGTCGGCGAGCCGCTCCCGCCAGACCGCGCAGGTCCGTGCGTAGTGCGCCCCGTCGAGCCGGAGCTGGACGGTTTCGAACAAGCCCTTGCTCGCCAGCCGGATGTCCGTCATCGTCGGGATGCCGGACTCCGGGAAGATCTCCCGGGCCAGGAATCCGGCGTCGGCGAGCGCCCTCGGGTCCAGCTGCCCGCCGCCGGTCACGATGGTCTGCAGCGACAGCACCCCACCCGGGCCGAGCCAGCCCGCACAGCGCTCGAAGAACGGCCGGTAGCCGGCCACACGCTGCGCGGGCGGCAGCCCGACCCGGGCGAAGTGCTCGAAGGCCCCCACCGACACCACGGCGTCGTAGCGCTCCTCGGGACTGTGATCCGACCAGGATTCCTCCCGGACCTCGCATCCCGCCCACCCCCTGCCCCGGATCCACTCGGCCTGATGCCGGCTCAGGGTGAGCCCGACCGCACCTCGCGCCCCGTTCGTCTCCGTCGCCCTCCGCAACAGCCCGCCCCACCCGCACCCCACGTCCAGGACGCGGCTGCCGGCTGCCACCCGCGCCTGTGCCAAGTGGTAGTCGGTCTTTCTCAGTTGGGCCTCCTCCAGGCTCTCGCCGACCTCCGCCCAGAGCGCACACGAGTACGTCATCGACGGATCGAGCCACAGCCGGTAGAAGCCGTCGGCGACGTCGTAGTGGTGTCGGATCGCCGACGCCGCCGCTCCCAGAGCCCTGTCCGGGCCGATACCTGCCGCCATCACGTCTCGATCCTCGGGTGAGTAGGTGCGTCACTGCCCCGCGGCCCCGGTACGGCTTCGCCTTCCGCCTCGGGCGCGGGAAGGGGACGGTGGGCGCCCGGGTTGAGGCGGCGGTGCCATCGGGCCAGCGGGGCGGGGCACCACCAGTTGGCCCGGCCCGCGATGCGCATGAACGCGGGTACGAGGACGCCGCGGACGACGGTCGCGTCCACCAGCACCGCCAGAGCGAGCCCGCAGCCGATGAGTTTCAGCAGCGTGACCTCGGACGTCACCAGCGGCGCGAGGGCGACAGCCACCAGCAGCGCGGCCACCGTGATGACTCGTGAGGTAGAGGCGACTCCCGTGACCAGGGCCTCCGTGGTCGAGGCGCCGCGGCGGTGCTCTTCGAGCACGCGGGAGATGAGGAAGACCTCGTAATCCACCGACAGGGCGAAAGCGATGCAGAACATCAGCACGGGCACCGAGGTCTCCAGTTCGCCCGTGACGGTGAATCCGCCCAGCAGCCAGGCGAGATGCCCGTCCTGGAACACGAACACCATCGCCCCGAAGCTGGCCCCCAGGCTGAGCGCGCCCACCACGACGGCCTTGATCGGGATGACCACCGAGCCGGTCTGCCAGAACAGCAGCAGGGCGATGCAGCCGACCACGATCGCGGCCGCGGGCAGCAGCCGGCCGGCCACCGCGTGCTTGGTGTCGAGCGCGCGGGCGGGCCGCCCACCCACCAGGTGCTCGATGCCGGGCGCGGGCCGCAGTGCCCGCACACGCTCGACCAACGCCTCGTCGCGCTGCGGACCGCCGCTGCCCAGCACCGCGATCCAGGTCGCCCCCGGCGCGGCATGCAGGACCGCGGCCGAGCCGGGCTCCGCCACCCGCTCACCGTGCCGGAAGACCCCCGTGAACCCTTCGACCCGGGCCACACCCCGCGTGGCCGACAGACTCCGCGCGTACGAGTCGACCAGTTCCTGCTGCATGAGGGGGTCGGTGTGCGGGAGGACCACACGCAGGGTGCGGTTCCACGGCACGTCGAAGGTCTCCTGCACGCGCGCGGCGGTGGCATGGGACTCCAGGCCGGCCGGCAGCACGCGCTCGTCGGTGGGACCGAACCGTACGTGGGCGAAGGGCACCAGCAGCAAGAGCAGGAAGAGGGCGGCACAACCGCCCGCCAGGACGGGCCGTCGCACCGCCACCCCCGCCGTACGCGACCACAGGCCGGACTGCGCAGGACTGCGGCGGTGCCGCGGAAGGGAGAAACGGTCGATGCGGGTGCCGAGGAGCGCGAGGACCGCGGGCAGTACCAGCAGCGTCGCGGCCGTGGCGAAGGCGACCACCGCCATGCCCGCGCAGGCCAGCGAGCGGAGCAGACCCAGCGGGAAGAGCAGTAGCGCGGACAGGCAGACGATGGCCGTGGCCCCCGAACACAGCACCGCTCGGCCCGCCGTGCCCATGGTGCGCGCCACCGCCTCCGGCACCGCCATGCCGGCCGCGAGCTCCTCGCGGAAGCGGGTGACCACGAAAAGGCCGTAGTCCACCGCCAGTCCGAAACCCAAGGCCGCGGTGAGGTTTCCGGCGAACGCGGAGACCGGCATGAACACGGCCAGCAACCGTAGTGCCGCGAAGCCCCCTGCGACGGCCACGGCACCGATCAGTGCGGGCAGCAGGGCGGCGGTCAGCGAGCCGAACGCGAACAGAAGCACGATGACGACCAGTGGAGCCCCGATCAGTTCGGCCCGCAGCAGGTCGCGGCGGCTCGCCTCGGTCGCTTGTGCACTCGCCCACGAGGTACCGGTCGCCGCGACCGTCAGGTCGCCGTGCCGGCCGGTGAGCTCGGGTACCAGCCTCTGCGCGGTGGCCACCGCCGTGGCCTCGTCCCCTGACAGATCGGCAGTCACGAGCCCGGAGCGATGGTCGCTCGAACGCAGCCGCTGATCACCCTCGGTCCAGTACGAGAACACCTGCCCCACACCCTGCTGCCGGGCGAGGCTCCGCGCCAGGGCGCGGCCCTGGGAGGCGATGTGCGGCTCATCCACCTGCTGCCCTGCTCGGACCTCCAGCACCAGGTCGGGGATGCCCGCACCGAAGTGCCGTTGCAGTTGGGCGTCGGCGCGTGCGGCCTCGGTGCCGTGCGCGATGTAACCCCCGGCGGAGAGCCGCCCGGGCGCGACGGCAGCCAGGGCAGCCAGCACGACGGCTCCGAGCAGCGCGAAGAGCAGAACCCGCCAGGGCCGGGCGATCAGACGGTACGTCAGCACACTGCATAGACTAACTACTCACTGGAGTCGAATGAATTCGAAGGGTAACGGCCTGCTGATGTTGTCACCGCGCTCCACCCCCAGCCGCAACCGGTCCATCGGCACCGCCGCGGTCTTGGCCGTCCTCACTCTGGGGGTTTCCCTCCTCGCGGGCACAGCCACGGGCAACGCCCGGGCCGGGGCGAAGAGCCACCTCGAATGCGGGGTCCGGACCCTGCCCGGCGAGCCGGTCACCTTCTCGCCCGAGGTCACCAGCACCCTGCGGCACGTCCGGGTGCGGGGGGCGGTCCTGCTGGACCGATGCACCTCGCCCGACGGGAGCCAGCGGCACATCCGCTCCGGCCGTCTCACTCTGGAGGGCAGCGCCGACGCCAGTTGCACCCGCGCGACCAAAGTGCGCGGCACGGGCACGATCACCTGGTACACGGCGGCGGGTGCACGTGGCGAGAAGTGGGGAACCTCCCGCTTCGAGCCCGGCTCCGGCGAGGCCGCGTACAGCCCGGCAGACACCTTGTTCTCCGGCCGGGTCACCTCCGGCCGGCTCGCCCACCAGCGCGCCACCGCCCGCATCCTCCCGTCCGGTGCGGCACGCCAGTGCGGCACGCGCGACCTGGCCGCCTTTCACGGAAGCGGGATCATCACCTTCACCTGACACCGGGGTCTAGGTGGAAGACGCGGACCTCGCGGTGATCGGCGCGGGCCGCGTAGTCGCCGTAGACGGGCAGGAGGGCCAGCAGCCGCGGCCACACGGTCCGTTGTTCCTCCGGGCCCAGGAGGCGGGCGGTGACGGGGTGGCGGCAGTGGTTCCAGGTGAGGTGCGCGTGCGCGTGGTGGAGGAGGTTGGTACTCCAGGCGGGATGGTGGGGACGGCCGAAGTTGGTCGCGGCGACCAGCCAGCCGCCACCAGGGAGGGGATGCGCGCACACGGGCACGGCGCGCGGGCGGCCGGTACGGCGTCCGGTCGTCGTCAGCAGCACGGTGGGCAGGATGAGTCGGGACGGCAGCCACCGGCCTCCGGTCAGCCGGTACGCGGCCAGGTCGCAGACCGGAAGCCACCGGGCTGCCGCCCTCAGGAAGAGCCCGGAGGCCCCGATGCGGCACGCGAGCCGGCGAACCGCACGGGGAAACCAGGCCGCGGTGCGGGGCGAATCCGTGGGCGCGGGCGAAGTGGGTGCGGGCGCAGGCTGGAGAGGGGGCGGGGTGGGCATCATGCGACGCGGCGGCGGTGGACGGTGGCCGTGCACATCTGCCGGAGGCGATCGCGGGCAGGTGTGGCGGGCAGCAGATCTTCGGCCTGTGCCCAGGCCTCGTTCAACAGACGGCCGGCTTCGCGAACGCACTGGTCGAGCGCTCCGCACGCCTCGATCTCTTTCACCACGCGGGCCGCGCCGGCTTCGTCGAGGCCTGCCGTGATCTGCTGCCACAGGGCGACAGCCTCGCGGCGCGGCAGCAGGGCTGCGGCGTGGGCGAGGGGGAAGGTCACGCGGGCGTTGTGCAGGTCCTCGGCCGCCCTCTTCGTCAGCACGCCGTCATGGTGTACGCCCTCGAGATCGGCGATGTCGTCGGTGATCTGGTAGCCGACGCCGACCGCTTCGCCCAGCACCGCGAGTGCCCGTCGCTGCGCCGGGGTGGCACCGGCGACCAGGGCGGCGATCTCGAACAGCGCCCCGACCGCCGCGCCCGACTTCAAGCGGTGCGTGAGCGTCAGGAGTTCCAGCAGTGTGCCGCTGTCCCCCTCCCGGAGGTAGTGGTCCATCTCAAGGTGGTGGCCTTGCAGGTCGAGAGCCTGCCCGGCGTGCGCGGCCCGCAGCCCGCCCAGATACGCCTCGTAGACCGCGGTGCGCAGGGGCGGGTCGTCGGGCAGGGCCAGGTGGATGGCGCGGTCCATGCCGAGGTAGGCGGCCGTGCCCGCGTTGATGACGGTGGCGGCGCCGTGAACGAGGTGGGCGGCCGGGCGGCCGCGGCGCAGTGGTGCCTCGTCCTGGATGTCGTCGATCATCAGCGAGCCGGTGTGGATCAGCTCGCACGCCGCCATCAACGGCCCGTACGGGCGGCTGTCCGCGCCCAGGGCCTCGATCGCCGCGGCCATCAGGCGGGGCCTCCACCGTCGGCCGCCGCCATCCAGCAGATGCCGCACCGGGGCGACCAAGGCGGCGTGCAGGCGCCGATCCAGCCGCTCCGCGGCGTACGGGCCACACGACACGGCAGTGGTGGCGAGCAGTTCGGCGCTCAGCCCGGGCCGGGGGCGGGCCGGGCAGAGCCGTTCGATGCCCTCGGAGAGCGTTTCCGGCCCGGCGGACGGCGAAGCCGTCGGTCCGGCGGGGGGTGCGGCAGCGGCGTGCCCTGTCAGGCGCTCGCGGTAGGCGGTCCGCTCGCCCTGGGCAGGGGCGAGCCCGATCGTGTCGAGGGCGAGGAGGTCGTCGACAAGGTCCCGCAGCCGCTGCGGGAGCAGGGCGGCAGCGGCCAACGCCCATCCCAGCCGCCGGGGCACGACCACCCGTGCCCGCGGCCGCTCGATCACGCGCACCACCTTCGCAGCCACCTGATGCGGTCGCAGCGCCCGTAGCAGACGTCCGCGCAGACCGGCGGCCGCGGAGGTGTCCACCAGGTAGGGCAGGACAACGGAGACGTGCACGCCGCCGGCACGGCCCTCGCGGCGCAGCGCCTCGGACAGCGCCATCACCCCGGCCTTGGTGGCGCTGTAGACGGCCAGCCGGGCGAGCGGCTTGAGAGCGCACACGCTGGCGATGTTGACGATATGTCCACTCCCCCGGGCGTGCATCACCGACCACGCCGCCCGGCACCCCGACACCACGCCCCGCATGTTGACGTCGAGGGTGTGCTCCCAGGCATGGTCCGGCTGCTCGCCGAACGGCGCATCGGTGATCACACCGGCGTTGTTCACCCACACATCGAGACGGCCGAACTCCTCCAGCGCGGTCCGCGCCAACACCGCCGCCGCGTCAGGATGGCGCATGTCCGCGACCACGGGCCGTACGCGCGGGCCCGACAGGGCGGCGCTCGCGTCGAGCGCCGCCTCGTCGCAGTCGCCGAGCACCAGACGGAATCCTGAAGCGGCGAGGGCACGCGCCAGCGCCCGGCCGATGCCGCCGCCCGCGCCGGTGACCACCGCGACACGCTCTTCGGATCCGACCTCGTGCCCGCTGATCGCCCCAGCCTCCCTGTCGCCCGTACCAGCAGCTCACCGTGCCGGTCACACAGCCAACGCAGGTCAGGGCGGGAGGAAACCGGCCGCACGGCCACGTCACTCTAAGGAACGGGCCTCCCGCCGGGGCAGCTGGCCGGCGAAGCCGCTTCGGCGGGGGGGAGGCAGTCGGACGTCCACCCCTCGGAAGCCCCGAACCAGCCTGGGTCCGGACCGGTCACGGACCTGGAGTCGACGCTCCGGGCGGGGAATCGGCAGCGGTGGTGGCCGGGCGGGCGTCGGGGGACGGCCCGCCACCGGCGACGAACTTGTAGCCCGCTCCCCGCACCGTGACGATGCTCGAACGCCGGAAGGGTCTGTCGATCTTCCGGCGCAGGGCGCTGATGTGGACCTCCAGGAGGTTCGCCTGCCGTGACGCCCCCTTCTCCCAGACCCGCTCCATGATCTCGGGCTTGGTGACGACCCGCTCGGCCTGACGGGTCAGGCACGCGAGCACACTGAACTCCTTAGCGGTCAGCTCGATCGCCGTCCCTCCCCGCCACGCCGTCATGGAGACCGGGTCCACCCGGAGATCGCCGACCTGCCACTCCGCCGGGCCGGGCCGGCCTCCCCGGCGCAGCAGGGCCCGGAGCCGGGCGACGAGCACCACGAACCCGAACGGCTTCACCAGGTAGTCGTCGGCGCCGCGCTCCAGGCCTTCGGCGATGTCGTGCTCGCCGCCCTTGGCCGTGAGGATCAGGATGGGGGTCGTCCGGCCCGCGGCACGGATCCGCGAGCACACGTCGTAGCCGTTCAGTCCCGCGAGCAGGATGTCGAGCACGATGACGTCGTGGTCCCCGTGGAGCGCCCTGCGCAGGCCCGAGTGCCCGTCGGGGGCCCACTCCGTGTGGAACCCCTCGGCTGTCAGCCCCTGCCGCAGCGCATTCGCGGAACGGACACTGCTTTCGATGAGGAGCAGGCGCACGGATTTTCCTTCGGGGAGAGTGGGCTTTCATCGCCTTGTCGGGGGAACAAGCTAGACCGGGACGGCCGCCCGCCCGGTCCGTGCCCGCCGGATCGGGCGCTTTCGGCCGCCCTTTCTGGCCCTTGGGTGAATACGGAGGCGGTGTCGTTCACTTTCCTCGCCCCGGTCCGCGGCGGTCCCGAACGGTGTCGACGAAAGTGAATGCCGGAGGGTGGCATTTCCCGTGGCGTGACGTACATACGCGGCGCACACAATCCGGTGGTCTAGTCCTTTCTGGTAACGTCTGCCCCTCTTCTGGTGGAACTGGAACCCAGCGAACCGATCAAGGAATGTCGTGACCGCCCTAGCCTCTCCGGACGCATTCGAACGCTGGTACGCCAAACTCGCGCAACCCGTCGGCCGGACCGGGCTGCTGTGGAGCGACCTGCTGATCTCCACCGTCGTGGCGGCCGGTTCGCTGGCCGGGGCCCTGGATCCGGACACGGGACTGGTCGGCGCGGCCCTGCCCAGCACCACGGTCGCCGTCCTCGTCTCGGCCGGCTTCCTGCGGCGCCGGCAGGCGCCGCTGCCGGTCGCCCTGCTCGCCGCGGTAGGTCTGGCCGTCGACGGGTCCCGGGTCCCGGTCTTCCTCGCCCTCTACTGCCTGGCCCGGGACCAGAGCCGCCACCGGACCGTCGTGATCGGCCTCGCCTGGGCCGGCTTCACGTTCCTCAAGGCCCTGCTGCCCGGCCACGCCGGCATCACCCTCGTGGGCCAGTTCGCCTGTGCCGCCCTCTACGGCGCCTTCCCGGTGGTCTTCGGCCTGGGGGCCCGGGCTTACGACCGCAACCTCGTGGCCCTGCGCGAGGAACGGGAGCGGGGGACCGAGCGGACGCGCACCGAGGAACGGCTTCGGCTCGCCCGGGAGATGCACGACGTGCTGGGCCACCGCATCGCACTCATGGCCATGCACGCCGGCGCCATCGAGGCCGCGGGTGGCTCCCGGCCCGAAGGCGGGCGGCTCGCCCGGGCCATGGGCGACACGGCGCGGGCGGCCATGCGCGATCTGCGGCAAGTCCTGGGCGCGCTCAGGGACGGTGAGGGCTCGGTGGTGGCCGGACGCCGGCTGAGCGACCTCGACGCCCTGGCCGAGGAGGCCCGGTCGGCCGGTCTCCCGGTCGAGTACACGGCCGCGCCGCTGGTCCCGGTCCCCCCGGAGGCCGCGCTGACGGCCTACCGGACGGTCCAGGAGGCGCTGACCAACGCCGTCAAGCACGCGGCCGGGGCCCGTACGGTCGTCCGGGTCCACCGTGAGGAGTCGACCCTGTCGGTGTGCGTGACCAATGCGCCCGCGCCCGCGGGGGGCCGAACGGGGGCCCCCGGGGCCGGGGCGGGCTTCGGCATGACCGGACTGCGGGAACGGGTCTCCCTCCTGCACGGCACGTTCGACGCCGGGCCCACCTCGGACGGCGGGTGGCGGGTCTCCGTGACGCTGCCCGTCGCGGACGACACCCGCGCCCTGCCGGCCCGTACCGGCCGGGCCCTGAACGAGGGATGCGCATCGTGATCCGCGTGCTCGTGGCGGACGATGAACCCCTGATGCGCTTCGCTCTGCGCACGCTGCTGGAAAGCCAGGACGACATCGTTGTCATAGATGAGGCGTGCAATGGCGCCCAGGTGCTGGAGCGGGCCCGCGAAGGCCGGCCCGACATCGTGCTGACCGACCTGCGCATGCCGGGCATGGACGGCATCGAGGCGACCCGCGGCCTCATGGAGCTGCCCGAGCCGCCCGCGGTCCTGGTGCTGACCACCTTCGACACCGAGGACGGCATCGCACACGCCCTCTCCGCGGGAGCCACGGGCTATCTGCTGAAGGACGCGCCGCCCGAGCAGGTCGTCGCCGCCGTGCGGCTGGTGGCCTCCGGCGCCGCGGCGCTCGCTCCGGGCCCCGCCGCGAGGCTGGCCCTGTCGGGTGCCGGGCGGGGAGCCGCGAGCCGTCCGGCCGCCTCTCCCGACCTGCGCCGGCGGCTGGCCTCTCTGAACGAGCAGCAGCGGGAGCTCCTGCGCCATCTGGGCGCGGGTCTGTCCAATGCCGGGATCGCCCGCTCGATGCACCTGTCCGAGGGGACGGTCAAGGCCTACGTGTCACGGCTCATGTCCGTACTGGAGGTCGACAACCGCACCCAGGCCGCGATCCTGGCCCATCAGGGGGGCCTGACCGGCGGGGGCTGACGGGGCCGGCGGTCGCAGGCCGAGGACGTACGTGCCGCGCCGGGCCGCCCCGAAGAGCAGCCCCTCCTCGGCCAGGAGCCGGACGGCCTTGCTGACCGTGTCGACGCTGACCCGGTACTCCTTGGCGAGGACCGGCCGGATGGGCAGGCGTCCGGTGAGGGTTCCGTTCAGGATGCGGCTGCGCAACAGGCCGGCGACGCGCTCGGGGACGGTCAGCGCGTCCGGCGCCATCGGCACGCCGTGCGGGGACCCCTCGGCCCGCAGCCGCGTGCACAGGGCCCGGCGGACGAACTGGGCGGTGGGGAGCGGGACACGGTACTCCTGGGCGATCCGGGCGGCCGACGGAACCTCCGCGAGGCCGCCGGCCCCGGAACCTCCGAAGCGGCGCATCAGCTCGTCCGCCACGAGCTGGTACCGGGGTCGTCGCGACCGCTGCCGTCCGTCGTCGTGTGGTGCGTTCATCTCAGAGGGAGGTGTGCGGTACGGGTGGTTCCGGGACCGGGACGGGCTGCAGCGGCGGGGCGCACAGCGCGCGGCGGAGCGCGCGGATGCGGTCCTCCCGCATCCGCAGGGCGATCTCGGCCCCGGGAACGGAGGCGCAGCTGTGGAACGTTCCGGGGTAGTGGTGGAGCTCGGTCGGCACCCCGGCCCGGATCAGCCGCTCGGCGTAGGCGAGGCCCTCGTCCCGGGCCGGGTCGAACTCGCACACGGACACGTGGGCCGGCGGCAGCCCGGCCAGGTCATCGGCGCGGCCCGGTGCGGCGTACGGCGAGACGTCGGGACCGCCCGCGGCCGCGCCCATGTAGTGGAACCACATGTTCGCCGTCTGGACGCGGTCGAGCACCGGCGTGTCCGTGAACTGCCGGGCGGAAGGGGACGTGAGCCGGTCGTCCAGCAGGGGGTCGGCCAGTAGCTGGAAGCAGGGGCGTACACCCGTGCGCTCGCGGGCGAGCAGGCACAGGGCCGCCGCGATGCCCGCGCCGGCGTCCTCGCCCACGACGGCGATCCGGTTGGGGTCGACGCCCAGCGACTCACTCTGGGCGGAAAGCCAGTACAGGACGGCGTGCGCGTCCATGAGGGCGTGGGGATAAGGGTGCTGCGGAGCGAGCCGGTAGCCGACGTTCACGACGACGGCGCCGAGCGCGGTGGCGGTCCAGACGCATTCGTCGTGGCCGCTCTCCAGGTCGCCGGTGACGAAGCCGCCGCCGTGGAAGTAGAGGACGGCCGGCGAGGACGCCCACGGATCCGCGGGGCGGACGGGTGCGTACACGCGGACGGGAACGGCGGGGGCGCCGACGGGACCCGGTACGTCGACCTCCGCGATCCACAGGTCCTCGGGAACGGACCGCAAAGGCTGTTGGTACTGGGCCTGGCGCACCTGCTCCCGGGCGCTGTCGGGGTCGCTGTGGTCGACCGGCGGGAGCATCGCGGCCCAGGCCGCGAGTTCCCTGTCGTAGGCGTGAACCATCGGAGTCCTTTCGGGGAGGGTGGGGAACCGGGGCGCCGCCCGGCGGCGGCCCGGGAGTCAGGCGGGGGTGTCCGCCGGCGGCGTCCGGTGCATGTCGTCCCACCCCGTGGCGGCGGCCGCCATGGAGCTCGGACGGGCGTGCGGGAGCCGCGCGTACCCGAGGGGCCGGGCCGCGTCATCACCGGCGTGGGGGAGGCCGGTGGTCTGCCGGGACGGCCGGCCGCATGCGGACGGAGCCGCCAGGACGCGGCCGAGCGCGAAGGCGCGTGCCGCCTCCGCGGCGGACACGGCCGGACGGCCTCCGGACGGGGAGGAGCGAGACACCACGGGAGTTCCCTTTGCTGCGGTTCGGTAGTGTGCGTCCCGAATATGCCTCTACGGAGGGCCTGACGGGCGGCCGGCTGAAGAGACCTTCAGCTAAAGATCTTTGACCAGCTTGTATCCGGCGCCGCGCACGGTGACGATGCTGGAGCGGCCGAAGGGAACGTCTATCTTCCGCCGGAGGGAACTGACGTACACCTCCACCACGTTGAGCTCACGTGCCGAGGGCGCTTCCCAGACCCTCGTGACGATTTCCTGTTTACTCACGACCTGTTCGACCTGATCGGCGAGACACGCCAGGACGCTGAATTCCTTGGCTGTCAGTCCGATCTCGCTCTCTCCGCGCCAGACGCGCATGGCGACGGGGTCCACCCTCAGATCACCTACGGTCCATTCGGTGCCCGCATTCCGTCCGGAGCGGCGCACGAGTGCCCGCAGACGGGCGACGAGCACCAGGAAGGAGGAGGGTTTGACCAGGTAGTCGTCGGCGCCGGCCTCCAGCCCTTCGGCGATGTCGTATTCGCCGTCCTTGGTGGTGAGGATCAGGATGGGGGTGGTCTGACCCGCGGCACGGAGCCGGAAGCACACCTCGTAGCCGTTCATACCGGCCAGCAGCACGTCGAGCACGATCACGTCGTGATCACCCTCAAGGGCCCGCCGCAGTCCCGCATGGCCGCTGGAGGCCCATTCCGTGCGGATCCCCTCGGCCACGAGTTTCGACCGCAGGGCGTCGGCGAATCGGGCACTGTCCTCGATCAGAAGCAGCTGCATGGGCTCAGCATGCAGACAGCCGTTCCGGGCAACGGAAATCCCTGAGCCAGAATTCAGCTTGGCCTCCTTCCGTCCACGCGTCGGCCGATTTCCTCCGCTCGGACCGAGAGCCCGGTCAACCTGTGCGAATCCACAGGACGTTCGCTTCCATTGCCCGTGCGGCCGCCCTGCTGGGCCTCGGTCTGGCTACGGCCGGCGGTTACGCGACCCTGCGGTCGGAGGCCGATGTCTTCTCCGGCCGGTTCTCGTCGCACAAGACCGAGAAAGTCGAGTTCTACGCCAACGGGCAGAAGACCGCTCACCTCAAGGGCCTGCCCGCCAAAGACATGAAGGCCGGCGACATGACCGCGCCGCAGTCGGTGACGCTCTCCAACAAGGGCAACACGGACATCAACAGCATCGTCCTGAAGACCAGCATCCCGGACCGTGAAGAGGCCAAGGCGCTCGCGGAGGTGATCGACATCGAGGTGACGGGCGGTCACGGCATCCTCCCCACGACGGTCAAGCACTCCCTGGCCGAGTTCGTCAAGGGCCACGTCGACCTCTCGAATGTCGGGGGAAGCTTCTGGGCGTACTGCGCCAAGGAATACCGCTACGTGCCGATCCTGACCGGGTCCATGGAACCCGGCATCGCGAAGGGCACGCTCGTCATCACCGAGCCGGTGCCCACCCGGGAGATGGCGGCGGGCCAGGTCATCGTGCTCATGCCGCCCGAACCGTGGACCCCTAGCGACGGACTCCCGACGGTTCACCGGATCGCCGGGATCACCCATGGCCTCGGCGGCGCGGTCCACATGACGACGAAGGGCGACGCGAACGGCAGCGCGGACCCGTGGCGGATCGATCTGACAGACGGCGCGGGCGAGTACGCCCGAGTGGTGTACCAGGTCCCGCACCTCGGCGACTGGATCGTCACGGTGAAGTCCCTCGGACTCCTGGCCGGGATCTCCCTTGCGGCAGGCGCCGTCTTGCTGTGGTACGCCGCCAAGTGGGCACTGCGCCTCGAGCGCCGCCGGGTCGGCGGAGCGGCCGTACCGCCGGCACCAACGGATCCGTAGCCGCGCTCACACCTGCCGATGAGCCGCCGATGCCATGCCGCGATCGGCGGCTCATCGGTTCACGGCCTCTAGCGCACCCGGCCGTACAGGTTCGGTTCGTACTGGTCGAACGTGGAGATCCGGACGTTCCTGCCGGGCCGCGGGGCCTCCAGGTACCGGCCGTCCCCCAGGTAGATCGCGACGTGGTGAATTCCGGAGGCCCGGCCGTTGCCCGACCAGAACACCAGGTCGCCGCGGCGCAGTTCGGAACGCGAGATCGGGGTGGTGGCCCCGTACTGGTCGTCCGCGACCCGGGGGAGACCGATCCCGGCGCTCTGGTACGCGGCCTTCACCAGGCCCGAACAGTCCCAGCCGTGCGGCCCGTTCCCACCCCAGACGTACGGGTCGCCCAGGTGGCTCATCGCGAAGGCGATGGCCCCCTCGGTGCCGTACCGGACGGGCGTCCCGGAGTCCCCCGAGCCCGCGGAGTGCCCGGACTGCCCAGCGCCGTCACCGGCCGGTCGTGCCGAGCCGCCGCCGGTGTAGCGCTCGTACTTGTCCTTGTGGCCGGTCCACCACCAGGCCCCGTTCCGCTCGTACCAGTACACCCGATCGGCGGGATCCCAGCCCTGGCGGCCCCTGAACACCGGCTCCGAGGTCCGTGCACCGCCGGAACCGCCGGAACCGCCGGCCTGCCGCTGCCCGCCGCTGTTCCGTCGGGCGTCCGTCTTCCCGGACCTGGCACGGTACTTGTCGTAGTGCGAGGTCCAGCGCCACCTGCCGGTGTCGTCCTGGTACCAGTACTTCGAGCCGTCCCAGCCGGCGTGGCTCGGCGCGGGTTCGGCGGCGGCGGCACCGGCTCCGGTACCGGTCAGCACCGCTGCGCCGACCGCCGCGACCACGGCCCTGCGGACGGTGCAGCGATGCCGTCCGGTCGGGGCGGCCGCACTGGACACCGCACGGGTGCAGGCCGCGCAGTCGCAGTGTTCGGGGATCTCTTCGGTGAATTCGGGGGTGCGCAAAGGCACGACTGCTTCCTTTCGGGGTGGGGAGGGTCTGCCGCGGAACGGGCGGAAGGGCCGTTCAGCGGCCGGCGTCCGCGGCGTTGCCGCGTGCCGTGTAGAAGGCGACCGTCAAGTCCTTGACCAGCGCCTTGCGTTCGTAGTCGTCGAGGCCGACGAGGCCCCGGTCCGTCATGCGGTGCACGGCGTCGTCGACGGTGTCGATGACGGAGGTGAGCACGGAGTCCCGGTGGCGGGCGTCGATCGCGGCGACGCGGCGCCGCTGCATGGCCTCGGCCACCTCCGGGGCGTACGCGATCCGCAGCGGGCGGGCGGAGAAGACCTCGATGCCCACGGCCCTGCACTCTGCGGCCAGCACACGGGTGAGTTCGTCGCCGACCGCCTCCGTGTCGCGCAGGCTCCCGGTCGCGGTGGCCCCGGCCGTCGCGGTGGCCCCGGCGGCCTCGGCGGCCTCGGCGGCCCTGGGGAGGGACTCGTCGAAGGAGTCGGCCGGCATCCGCGAGAAGACGCGCGCGACGCTCGACTCGACCTGTTCCCGAAGGTAGGTGAGGTGGTCGTCGACGGCGAGGAGGGCCCGCGCGGTGTCCCTCACCCGCCACACGACCAGGACCACGGCGTGCAGGGCGGTGCCCTCGGCGTCCACCACGGACAGGGGTTCGCTGCGCCAGTGCCGCAGCCGTACGTCGATCCGGGCATGCCGGGGGAAGGGTGAGGACCACAGGAGACCGGTACGGCGGACCGTGCCTCGGTAGCGGCCGAACAGGGTCTGCACGCGGGCGTGTCCGGCCCGGCCGCGCCGCAGTCCGGCGGTGGCGAGGAAAACGGCGAGGAGGCATCCGGCCACAGCCGCGGTCGGCCAGGACTCCGGCTCGGTCCGGGTGGGCAGCCCCCGGGTCCGGACCAGCCAGGCGGCCGCCGCAGCGGCCGGCACCAGGGTCAGTACGGCCCACCAGCCGGAGCAGGCCCGGGCCGGGCGTTCGGCGAGTCCGGGATCGAGGACGGACGGGAGCGGCCGGCGGGTGGCCGGGCGAGTCGGGACGTCCGGCCGAGGACGTCCGGGCCTCGGCGAGCCCGCCGGACGCGGGTGGCGGCCCCGGTCCTGTCGGTCCCGGGGCGGCTCCGGACACGGGGCACTGCCCAGGGCGGGCTGTTCCAGGGTGTCGGGCTCCGGTTCCTCGTCGCGGAACAGCGGTCCCAGCACGACGGGGCCCCGGTACGGACGCACGAGCGGCGCCGGCACGGTCGGGGACACCGGTGCGGGGGCGGGGGCGGACATCGGCTCCGGTGCCGGTACGGGGTCCTGTCGTTCTCGTTCTCCCCCACCGCCCGGTTCCGGCACACCCGGCTCTCCAGCTGTCCGCCCCCCGGTTCCGCCCGGCGCGTACGACATGGCCACCCCAGAAGTTCGACATGATCAAGAACGGATCGATCTTCATACGGCCGCACGGCCTCCCACCCCCGCAAAGGTCCTGAAGGAAGGGACGTTGGTCCTCTTCGCCGGCGCCTGGCGGGCCGCCCCGACCGCACGCTGAAGGGACCTTCAGCCTTCCCGTACCCGGAGGGCGCCCGCGGGCATGCTGGCGGCGGGAGGAACACAATGACTCAACGGATCACGGCAGTTCTGCCCTTCGCGCTGGAGGGCTCGGACCGCGAGTTCCCCCTCGTGGCGAAGCTCGGGTTCCGGGCCGACCACCCGTTCGAAATGTCGATGGAAGTGCTGGCCGGTCCCGGGGAGCGCATCCGCTGGATCTTCGCCCGCGATCTGCTGCTCCACGGCCGCCATCGCCCGTGCGGCGAGGGCGACGTGCACGTCTGGCCCCGACGCACGCCCGGCGGCGGGCGCATCTGGATCCGCCTCTGGTCCGACGCCGGACGGTGTGCGCTGTCAGTGGAGGCGGAGGACGTCGACGACTGGTGCCGACGGATGACCGACCTCGTGCCCGCCGGCAGCGAAGGGGATCACTTCGACCTGGACGAGCAGCTGCGGCCCTTCCTCGCGTGACGCCCTTCCCAGGCAGCACGGTCCGGACCATTCTCGGTCCGACGCACTGCCATCGCCTGCCCGAACCGCCGTTGCCGCAGGTCAGCGGGGGTGCAGGAGTGCAGGGGTGCAAGTGCTGTACCACCAGCAGACGAAGAATCTTCTCGTCTCGAACTCGCCGAAGCGGCTCGGCTTCTTCCAGGAGCACGAAGAACAGCCGGTGCCGCAGCCCGCCCCCGTACCGGCACGGTCGTCGGCGCCCTCACCGCCCTGTCCACGGGCCATGCCGCCGGGGCCGTGCCCGCCGCCCTGACCGGCTTCGGGGCGGGCACCCTGGGCCTGCACAAGCTGATCGGCCGCTGACGGCGCTCATCGGCCCTCGGGTTCACGGCGGTCCACCAGGATGAGCGCCACGTCGTCCGACAGGCGGCTGTGGGTGTGGCGCAGGAGGGCTTGGCGTACGGCGTCCAGGAAGGCGTGGCGGGGGTAGTGGCGCAGGGCCGACATGGTGCCGGCCAGGTCGAAGAAGGTGCCGTCCCGGTCGCGGGCCTCGATGACGCCGTCGGTGTGCAGCAGGAGGCGGTCGCCCGGGGTGAAGGGGTGGCTCTCCGTCCGGACGGGGGGTCCGGTGATGAATTCCTCCAGGCCGAGCGGTGGCAGGGGGGTGCTGGGCGCCAGGGGGCGGACCGTGCCCCCGTGGAGCAGGAGCGGTGGGCAGTGGCCGCGGTTGACGATCTCGATGTGGGGGCCGTCGGGGATCTGGGCGACGAGGGCGGTGACGAAGCCCTCCAGGAGGGCGTCCGCGCCGTCGGGCGGATCCGTCTCCGCGTTCCCGCTCGCGCTCGCGAGGGCGGCGTCGCGCCGCAGGGCCGCCGCGCAGTGGTTGATGACCTCCACCAGGTCGTCCTCGTAGTGCACGGACTCCCGGAAGGCGCCGAGGACGACCGCCGCCGCCCGTACGGCGGGCAGTCCCTTGCCCCGGACGTCCCCGATGATCATCCGGACCCCGTACCGGGTCTGGACTGCGTCGTACAGGTCGCCGCCGATCTGCGCGCCCGTCTCGGCCGCCAGGTACATGCTGGCCGCCCGTACGGGGCCCAGCCGGTCCGGGACCGGCCGCAGCAGGACTTCCTGGGCGGCCGCGGCGATCCGGCGGACCTGGTTGAGCTGGCTCTCCCGGCGCGTGCGGGCGGCGCGGCTCGTCGTGAAGCTCGCCGCCGTGACCAGGGACAGGGCGAGGAGGTTGGTGTAGACCTGTTGGCCGCCCCAGGCGTGGTTGTGGGTGGCGGTGATCACGCTGACGACGACGGCCAGGCCCGCCGCCACGAGCGTGCCCCTGGGTCCCGTCGTCACCGCAGCCAGGGCGGGTGTCGCGACCAGCAGGGGCCCCGTGTAGAGGACGTGCGCGGGCGTGAGCTCGATCAGGAGCACCAGCAGGGCGATCGCGAAGGGCACGCACTCCGCGAGGACGAAGAGGACCTGGTGGTGACCGCCGGCTCCCGGTCCCGGGGGCGAGCGCAAGGGCGCTCTCATGAGTACAGCCTGCCCCTCCCGGACGCGCGGACGCCACTTTGTGTCCCCGGCGGGCCGGCGGGTGGGGCCGGGGCCACCCGAAGGGGCCACGCCGGGAACCCGTCTGCCCCGCTCGGCACGACACCGCCGCGCGCGTAGGGAAACCTCGTGGGGAGTGCAAGGAAGCCCCCGAAGCCCCCTTCGTGAAGAGGCACGCATGGACGAGGTCGAGCGGTACGAGCGATACGTCGGCGGCAGCCCGGAGACCGAGCGGCTGGCCTTCGAGCGGCTGGCGAAGGAGCTCCTGCGCGTACAGCTCAAGGTGAAGCGCCGCAGCGGCGCCGCCGCCCTGGAGCGGACCTTCCACGCCAAGGCGGTCCTCGGCGTGGAGAACGGGCGCCTGCGGTTCCGCGACGACCTGCCCGAGCAGCTGCGGACCGGGTTCGCCCGGCCCGGGGCCGAGTACCCGGTGACGGTCCGGCTGTCCAACGCCAGCGGCGTCCGCCGGCCCGACTCCGCGCCCGATCTGCGCGGGGCGGCGCTGCGCGTCGAGGTGGGGCCCGAGGAGACCCACGATCTGCTGATGACCAGCTTCCCGGTCTCCCACGCCCGCGACGCGCGCGAGTTCGTGGCCTTCGCCAAGGCCATGGCGGGCGCCGATTCGCGGCCCGCACAGGGGTTCGCGCTGTTCGTCAAGCTGCCCCTGGCGGTCGGCTGGTCCACGGCGGGCCGCATGCGGCGCAACGTCGTCGCGGGGACCAGGCGCACCGTGTCCAGCCTGGCGCTGGAGACGTACTGGAGCCGGGGCGCGATCCTGTGGGGCGCCGCGGGGCCGGTGCGCTACCAGCTGCGGCCCGCTCCGGGCGCCGTCCCGGCCCCGACGGGGGCGCCGGCCGGTCCCGACGGCCTGCGGCGCGAGCTGGCACAGAGACTGGGTGCCGGGGACGTCGTCTTCGAGCTGTGCGTACAGCGCTACGTGGACCCGCGGCGCACCCCGGTCGAGGACGGCGCGGCCGAGTGGAGCGAGCGGGACGCGCCCGTGGTGCCCGTAGCCACGCTGACCGTCCCGCGCCAGGACGTCCACACGGCCGAGGCGCGCGCCGCCGAGGCGCGGGTCGACCTGCTGGCCTTCAACCCGTGGCACACCGCGGAGGGCTTCCGTCCGCTGGGGAACCTCAACCGTGCCCGCAAGCTCGCCTACGAGGCGAGCAGCGCGCACCGTCTGGGCCGCCGCTTCGTGACCGTGGAGCCGCGCCGCAACGCCCTGCTCGGGACCCCGCTGCGGGCCGCCTTCCGTTCCGTGAACCGGGTCGTCCCGTGGCACCGGCTGCCCACCCCGGTCGCACTGCTGAACCTGATGGCGTTCCGGCAGACGCTGCGCCGGCACAACCTGATCGACACCGAGGTGCACGAGGCGCCGCCCAAGGCGGGCCCGGTGGAGCCGCCGGTGGACGAGGAGCTGCTGGTCAGGCGCAGCTACGACGGCAGCCACAACGACCTGTCGCAGCCGCGGATGGGCGCCGTCGGCGCGACCTTCGGGCGTTCCATGCCGCCGGTGTACCGGCCGGACCGGTTCGACACCCCGAACCCGGTGACCGTGAGCAGGGAGCTGCTGCGGCGCGAGGCCTTCATCCCGGCGAAGTCGCTGAACGTGATCGCCGCGGCCTGGATCCAGTTCCAGGTGCACGACTGGGTCAACCACAAGCGGGTCCCGGTGGGCACCAGGAGCGTCGAGGTGCCGCTGCCGCCCGGCACCGACTGGCAGAACACCCCGGGCGGACCGCGCGAGAAGGTGATGCGCTTCGGTGACGACGAGCCGCTGGACGCGGCCGGGAGCGGGCGGCCGCCGATCGTGTTCGCCGGCGGCGTGTCGCACTGGTGGGACGGTTCGGAGGTGTACGGCGGCGACCAGGCCGTCGCCACGTCCCTGCGCGAGCCCGGCGGCGGCGCCGGGCTGCGGCTGGAGCGGGGGCACCTGCCGACGAGCGCGGAGGGCCTTCCGGTCACCGGGTTCAGCGACAACTGGTGGCTCGGCCTGAGCGCCGTGCACACCCTCTTCGCCCGCGAGCACAACGCGGTGTGCGAAGCCTTGCGGAACGAGTACCCGCACCTGGACGAGGACCGGATCTACCACACGGCGCGGCTGGTCGTCTCCGCCCTCATCGCCAAGATCCACACGGTGGAGTGGACTCCCGCGATCCTGGCCACCAAGACGCTCGACATCGGGATGCGGACGAACTGGGAGGGGCCGCCGAAGAACTGGCTCGACCAGCTGGGCGTCTGGCTGCTGGAGGCGAACGGCAAGGGCGGCATCCCCAGGACCCTGCCCGACCACCACGGGGCCCCGTACGCCCTCACGGAGGAGTTCGTCACCGTCTACCGGATGCACCCGCTGATCCCCGACGACTACGAGTTCGTCGACCACCGCTTCGGCCGCCGGCTCGACACCCTCGGCTTCGACGACCTCCAGGGCGCCGCGGCGGAGCCGCTCATCCGCAAGACCGGCCTGGTGGACTCCCTGTACTCGCTGGGCATCGCCAACCCGGGAGCCATCACCCTGCACAACTTCCCGCGCTCGCTCCAGGCGTTCCGGCGCGACGGGGAGGTGATCGACCTGTCCGTGGTCGACCTGGTGCGCACCCGCCGCCGCGGCGTCCCCCGCTACAACGACTTCCGGGCCGGGCTGCACAAGCCGCGGATCCGCCGGTTCGAGGACCTGTCCCAGGATCCGGACACGGTCGCGCGGCTGCGGGACGTCTACCGTTCGGTGGACGACGTCGACACGGTGGTGGGGCTCTTCGCCGAGAATCCGCCCGCGGGGTTCGGCTTCAGCGACACCGCCTTCCGCGTCTTCATCCTGATGGCGAGCCGGCGGCTGCAGAGCGACCGCTTCCTCACCGTCGACTTCCGGCCCGAGATCTACACGCCGCTCGGCATGGACTGGGTCGCCCGCAACGGCATGACGAGCGTCATCCTGCGGCACTGCCCCGAGCTGGCGGGCGTCCTGCCGCGTGGGGCGAGCGCCTTCGCGCCCTGGCGCCCGGTCCAGCCGGTCCGCAACCACGACGGCCGCGGCTGAACGGGGAGGGGCCATGTCCGCACCCGAAGGCCCCGGCCGCCGCCACCCCGGCCTGGAAGAGCTGCTCGCCCGGCCGCTGCTGGAGACGGTCTTCGGCCGGCGCACCCACCGGGTCAGCCGGGGAGCCTCCGTACCCGCCGGGTCGATGAGCTACAGCTCCCCGCACCCGCCGCGGCCGCTGGACGAGCTGGAGGAGGCGGTGCTGATCGCCCTCACCGGCTCCTCCGGGCTCACCATGCCCGACCGGCCCTTCGAGGACCCGCGCGACCACAAACCGATCATGGCGAAGCCGAACCTGAACATGACCGGGCGGACCGCCGGCAGCCCCGACAACGCGCAGGCCACCCACTTCTTCATGATCAACGACAGTGGCACGTACTACTTGCGCAAACTGCCGCCCGCCCCGGGGAGCCCCTTCGACCCGGACACCCTGGTCGAGCGGGCCCGCCGGGCCAAGGTACGGGTACTGGACCACCGGCTGGACGTCGCCGAGGGGATGCGCGACTTCCCGGCCTACCTCGACTCCAACCGGTTCCTGTCCAACCTGCCGGGCACCACCCTGTTCCTGCCGGTGGTCGACCTCTCCCACCAGTACGTCAACGCCCTGATGTACCTGCTCACCCAGCCCGACGGAGCCCGGCCCACCCTCGTCGACGACCGCAACTTCTACCGCCCGGCCGGGGTGCGCAAGTGGGTCGAGAACGGTTTCCTCAACCCCGGCATCAAGATGCCGCTCGGCGCCCTGGGGCCGATGCGCACCCAGATCGAGGCCGATCTGCTGCTGCAGAACATGATGCTGGTCGCGGACGCGATGGGGCTCGGCGCCTGGATCCACGCCACGATCAACCCGCAGATCATGCTCGGCGACCCCAAGTTCTCCCGCGCCTACGGCCGGATGCTGGGCTTCGACTTCGTCACCCCGAAGTTCCGCCCCCTCGACGTGCTCCGCTGGCAGGTACCGCTGCCGAAGTACGCGGCCCTGCGCGCCCACCCGGTGGGACTGCGGGCCGGCGGCGAACACCTCATCAAGGCCGCCTGCCCGCCCCACTACCCGTCGATGGCGGAGGCCGTCGACTCCGTCGTCCGGTCCAAGTTCGGCAAGGACGGCGTCTACGCGGACAAGGAGCTCTTCGCCCGCGTCTACAAGGACGACTACGCGCAGCGCTACCTCGCGGAGGCGAGCGAGTACGACCGGCAGGTCATCGACTGCGCACGGGACATCTGCGTGTACGTCCACGAGACCCACGGCCGCTTCCCCGCGCACACCGACGCCATCCACGTGCCCGGCGTCTGGCTGCAGACGCACCACGTCGAATCCGAGTACTACGACCGGTTCTTCCGGGGCGGCCTGACCGAGGCGCACCGTCGGCACGCCGCGCACTGGGACACGTAGCCCTACCGGAAGGGAGAGGCCATGAGGGTCTACGAGGCCATCGTCAAGGGGCTGGAGGGCATCGGGGTACGGGCGGCCTTCGGCGGTGCCGGGGAGAACGCGGCCGGCCTGATGCTGGCGCTGAAGCACTCGCGGCTGATCCGGCCCGTCATCACGCGCCACGAGCAGGCCGCGTCGTTCATGGCCTGCGGCTACGCCATGTACACCAACAGGCTGGGGTTCTGCTTCGCGACGGCCGGGCCGGGGGCGTTCAACCTGTTCTCGGGGCTGGCCGTGGCCATGTCGGACTCCTATCCCGTCCTCGCCGTCTCGGGGTACGCGTCGATGGAATGGCGCGGATGGGGCTCGCTCAACGAGACCTCGGGGCGCAGCCGCACGCCCGACTCCCAGGCCATGTTCGCCGCCACGACCAAGAAGTCCTTCCTGCTCACCGATGCAGCCGACACCTGCGACGTGCTGGAGGAGGCGGTGAACACCGCCTTCGAGGGCAGGCCCGGACCGGTGCACATCCACGTACCCGAGAACCTCACCCACCGGGGCGTCGAGGTAGGGAACTTCCGGCCGGTGAAGCTCGACGTGGCGCCGGTGCTGCCCGATCCCGCGCGGGTCGAGGAGATCGCGGACGTACTGGCGGACGCCCTCGCGCGGGGCCGGCGGATCGTCGCGCTCGTCGGCTTCGGCGCGGTGCGCAGCGGGGCGGGACCCGAGATCAAGCGGCTGATCGAACGCTTCCGGATCCCGCTGCTCACCACCCTGGACGGCAAGGGCATCGTCTCCGAGGGGCATCCGCTCGCGGTCGGCGTCTTCGCGGACAGCGGCCACTCCAGTGCGTGGAAGGCCTTCCGCGAGGCGGACGTGGTGCTGTGCGTCGGCAACTCCCTCAACCAGCACGCGACGTTCAATTACCGCCCGGACCTCTTCGAGGACAAGCTGCTCATCCATGTGAACATCTCCGAGGGCGAGTTCCACAAGGCCTACCCGCCCGACCACGCGCTGCTGTCCGACGCGCGGCCGGCGGTGGCCGCGCTGACCGACGCGCTGGAGCGGAGGGTCGGCGAGGTCCCGCCGGTGGAGGTCGACGGGCGGGACTACGAGGCCCGGCACATCACCCACCTGACGGGAGGGATCCACCCGGGGCAGCTCGCGCAGTCGATCGGCCGGATGCTGCCGCCGCGAGGGGTGCTGCTCGCCGACGCGGGGGCCCATCTGGCGTGGCTCGGCTACTACGTGGAGCTGGAGGAGGGGCAGAACTTCCGCAAGGCCGGCTCCTTCGGGCCGATGGCCGGACACGTCAACGGGGCCATCGGCCTGAAGGTGGCCCATCCGGAGCGGACGGTGGTCGTCGGCTGCGGCGACGGGTGCTACTCGCTGTCCGGCTTCGAGCTGATGACCGCCGTGGAGAACGAGATCCCGGTCATCTGGGTCATCTTCAACGACGGCCAGTTCAAGCTGATCAAGCTCTTCCAGCTGGTCACGTACGGCGAGTCCGCGCTGGTCGAGTTCCGCAACCCCGACTTCGCTGCGTACGCCCGCGCGTGCGGGGCGCAGGGCTACGAGGTGGAGACCCTGTCCGAGTTCGAGGAGGCCTTCCGCGCGGCCCTGGCCTCGGGCCGGCCCGCGCTGATCGACGCCCGGATCACGCGGTGGGCGGTGCCGCACTACAGCCCGTCGCCGGACGGGGTGATCCCGGCGCTGGTGGAGGCGGTGGAGGAGCGCCTGCGGGACGCGTTGGACTGAGGGGGTGGGCCCTGGGTGGGCCCTACTTCGGCACGGAGGCGCTGCCGGCCAGGCTGTGCCACACGCCCACGACGATCGCCAGCTGGGCGGCGAGGTAGGCGACCTGCGCGGACAGGCCCCGCAGCTGGTAGACCGAGAGCAGCAGGCCGAGGCCGCTGGGCCAGAACCTCCTCTCCTCGCTGAAGGTCTCCATGTCCATGCAGATGCTCGTGAGCGTCAGGACCAGGAGCATCAGCGCCACGTGCAGGAAGACGTACCCGAGTTCCGTGTCGGTGATCTGGGTGACCAGGGCGCCCACACAGACGGGGATGGCGTAGGCGGCGGTCAGGCTCAGCGCCCGCACCGGACTGCGGCGTCCGGGGAGCACCCGCCACAGCGCCCCCAGGACCAGGCCTCCTCCGGCCCATGCCACTTGCCACGCCAGGCACTTCGCCGCGATCTCCGGCAGCCCTGTGAGGCTCTGGAACGTGGCCATCTGGGTCCGGTCGTCCTTGAGGTAGCTCAGCCAGACGAGGGCGAGACTGGCCGGGACCCCGAAGCAGAATGCCAGGCGCGCGGCACTCCTGGCGTTGTCCCACCAGTCCTCGCCGGGCCCCCAGCTGAGGGCTGCGTCCAGCACGGAGATCTTGGCTGGTGAACGCTCCTTGCCCCGACCGGCGTACAGCCAGTGGTACAGCCCGTCCAGCCTCTTTTCCAACTCCTCGCGTGAGAGGTCTTCCGCCCGGCCACGGTCCAGCGCGTACAGCTTGTGGTGCAGGTTGCGGAACTCGTGCGCCTTGTTCAGCAAGACGTGCCGGCGCCGCTTGGTGCCCAGTCTTCGGACGAGGAACTCCTCTTCGGTACCACCCAGGACGGAAAACCGCCGGCCGACCGTGACCACGGCGTACAGCGAGGCGATCATCAGCAGGAGCCAGACGCCGAACAGCAGGTTGGAACCCGCGAAATCGACCTGCCGGAACCCCACGGAAAGGGCGAAGACCGCGACGGTCAGCAGGAGATCGGCCCTGGCCGGCCCCAACGGCGGTCCTTCGTCACACGCTTCGGGCCGACCCTGTCGGTCTCTGACGCGGATCTGCAGCAACGCGACGAGCGCGATGCCCGTGAGCAGCCACGCGTAGGCGTAGACCCATGTGAGGCCGGAGTAGGGAAACAGGGCGAGAAACTCGACCCAGGCCTGGTCGCGGGCGGTCTCGGACTCGTCGATGAGCCAGTAGGCGCGACTCCACCAACGCGCGTGCGTCCACCAGAAGGAGGTGAGCAGCGCCGCCGCCATCACCGCGAGCAGGGCCGTCGCAATCACCGTGGAACGGATCGGCGCCTCGTCCCACGCCGTGTTCCAGGAACGCCGGGCCATCGCCCCTTCCCGCACGAAACGCCACGCCCATGCCGCCATCGCGGCGAGCCACAACCACAGCGTCCCCAGCGCCAGCAGTGTCAGCCCGATGCGGCCCGGAAGGGCCACGACCGACACGAAGCCGGACACCGCCACGGCTGAGGCGATCAGGCTCACCGCCCAGGCCCGGCGTCGCTGGGCCTCCGCGATGTCGACGCCGGCTGCTGTCTCCTGCGCGGTGGGGGGAGACGAAGACCTGACGTGACACCACGGACGGGCGGCCAGGCCCAGGGCCAGGGCCAGCGCAATCGCGACGAGGTGGCGCCAGGACGGTCCGGCGGGCAGGGGCCGATCCACGATCAGCACGCGCAGGACAGCCGCCACCGCCGTGCTGAGGACGGCCCACAACAGGATCACCCGGCAAAGCCGACCGGTCACGGGGTGCCGGAAGCGGCTGGTGAAGCGGGATGCACCGGGCTGCTTCGGCGACGCATAGAGCACGGCCACCACGCTCACGAGCGAGGTGAACGCCCACCAAGTGGCGACACCCACCCAGCCCAGGGTCCACCACTGCTCGCCCACGTTGAAGGAGCGCTGCCAGGGGGGATCCACGTCGACCCGAACGTCGAAGGGTTCCGGTTCGGACCACACCAGGCGCTCCGGGTCGGCAGAGGAAGGCGGAGGAAAGACATTGGTGGCTTCGAGCCCGTCCAGTTGGACCTCGACCTGGCCCCACTTGGCATTCTTCAGCGTGTTCGGCGGCCGGAGGAAGACGCTCCAGTTGTCGCCCTTCCTATTGACGTCGATCCGCCATGGACCGAGCAGGAAAGGCCTGTTCTGCTCGATCCATGCGGTCGCCTCGTAATTCACGGTGACCAGGTCGCCCCGGACGCTCACCCGCGGGTCGTGGAAGCGCCACTCACGATTGCGCGGGACGTTCTCATCCCCCCGGAGGAGGCAGCGCATCGCCTTCCGGTACAGAGCCGACTTCTCGCTGAGGGCCAGATCCGTGGCGCGGGGCCATTCCTTCGCCGAGACGGTGACGGTGAGGGTCGAGATCACCTGAGCGTAGCTGCGGTCGTGGTAGTCGAAATCGAGCCTGGCACTCACGTTGTGGGCCTTCAGACTCCCCGCCTCACAGACGTCGACAGCGTGGGCCTGCTGTGCCCCGCCCCACGCCGCCATGGCTGCGGTGAGCAGTAGGATCAGGCTCCACCACCGGGTTTGCACCATCGCGCCCCGTTCGCATCGTCTCCTCCGGCACCCCGTCCTGAGACCCTCTAACACGCACCGCACCCCGCCGCACCCGGACACGCGGCCGCCGCACCCCGCTCACCCTCCCGGCCTCCGCCGACCGGATTGCGGGGGAACGCTCGGAGGCCGACGATGGCAGCGGGGGGTCCTGCCCACACTCCACGGGACGTGCCATGACCCACCCCAAGGAATCCACCGCGCGCAAGCCCCTCCCCCGCTTCGAGGAAGCCGAAGGGCTGGGGCCCTGGGACGCGGCGTTCGTACGGGACCTCGTCGAGGTGCTCGACAAGCACGGGAACCTGGACCGCTTCGGCCTGTGCCTGCTCCACGACCACTTCCCGCTCGCCCCCGACGAGGTCATGGTCGAGACGAACGACCCCGCCGCGCGCACCCTGCACGCCCACGTGGAGAAGCGGGACCGGACGCGGCACGTCACGCCCTCCCAGTGGCGGTTCGCGCCCCACGGCGCCGCGGTGGACGAGGGCGGGCCGTACCAGGTCGTCATGCTGTGCGACCCGCTCGACCTGTGCCCGGGCCGCGGCGGGTCGCGCTGACCGGCCCGCACGGCTGATCCTGCTCGGCGAGGACGCCTCACCGCACCTGCGCCGCCAGACATCCCTCGACGTGCTGGTGAGCCCGGCCTCTCCGCCCGAAGGGCGCTCGGGCCAGGATCCGAAGCCGTCCGCTCCCCGGAGTCGCCCGAAGGGGGAGAATGGCCGGTACGGCAACACCCTGCGAACCCATGGCATGAGGACGTGCCAGAGGACGTGAGGCCGATGGCACTGTCGCATCCTTCCGGCACACCGACGCGCGCTCGGCTGTGGGCCCGGCTGGCCCTGGCCTGCGTGCTGGGCGCGGTGGCGGCGTTGGCGGCCGCGAGCGGGCGCGGCGGTCTGCTCGTCCTCGTGGCCGGGGTCGTCGGCGTGGCGCTCACGGCCGTGGGTACGTGGTGGATGCTGGCCCACCACGGGGCGGTGCGGGTGGTCGGGGCACTGGTCATGGTGGGCGCACCGGTGGCCGTCCTGATCGTCTACGCCCGGGCGGACCTGTGGCCCGCGGCGCTGACCGCCGTCGCGCTGTGGGGAGCCGCCGTGGTGTGCGCGCGGGCGGCGTTGCGCGGGGCGCGACGGCCCCAGGGCATGGAGGCGGTCGCCTGCTCCCTCCCCCGGCAGCCGGTGCTGATCATGAACCCGAAGTCCGGCGGCGGCAAGGTCGGCCGGTTCGGCCTGGTCGAGAAGGCCGAGGCGCTGGGCGCTCGGGTCGTGCTGCTGGACCCGGCGGTCGGGACGGACGTCGCTTCGATCGCCCGTCAGGCGGTGGCAGAAGGCGCGGACCTGCTCGGGGTGGCGGGCGGCGACGGCACTCAGGCCCGGGTGGCCGAGGTGGCGGCCGAGCACGATCTGCCGTTCCTGGTGGTCTCCGCGGGCACCAGGAACCACTTCGCCATGGATCTCGGTCTGGACCGCGAGGACCCGGCCCGGTGCCTGGACGCGCTGGCCGACGGGGAGGAACTCCGGGTCGATCTGGGCTTCGTGGGCGGCCACGCCTTCGTCAACACGGCCTCGTTCGGTGTCTACGCGGAGATCGTGCAGCGCCCGGACTACCGGGATGCCGAGGCGC
>NZ_JBHWBP010000038.1:0-38827 GCF_042735575.1 Streptomyces sp. NPDC059564
GTCCCGCACCGCGGGATCCGCGGCCGGCGCCGCCGGAGGCCGCCCGGCAGCGGCTCGCGCAGCTGCTGGCCGGCCGCACCGGCGCGGGCGGCGGGAGCGGGCGGCGGGGGGCCGCCCCGGATCTGACGGAGTTGCTCCCGCAGTGGCTGGCGGCGGCCGGGCGGTACGGCTACCGGGCACCGGAGGCGCTGGTCCCGGCGCTGCTGGACGCCGCCCGGGCCCGGACCGACCTGCGCCCGCAGGCCCTGGCGCTGGCCGGGGCCCGGGGGCTGTGGCTGGCCCGGCTGAATCCGGAGTGGCGGTTCGCGCTGCGGGGGGCGGCGGGCGGCGCCGGGGAGCTGCCCGACCCGGCGGACCGGGAGGGGGTGGAACGCCTCTGGGAGGAGGGGCTGTTCGCGGAGCGGGTCGCCCTGCTGGGCCTCGTACGGGCCCACGAGGCGGCGGCCGCGCCCCTGCTGCTGGCCACGACCTGGGCCACCGAACGGGCCGAGGACCGGCTGATGTTCCTCGATTCGCTGAGGGCCGGTCTCTCGGAGGCGGACGAGCCCTTCCTGGAGGCGGCGCTGGGCGACCGCAGCCGCAATGTCCGCACGACGGCCGCCGAGCTGCTGTCCGCGCTGCCGGGTTCGGCGCTGGCCGGGCGGATGGCGGAGCGGGCGCTGGCCTGCGTGGGCCCGGGGAGGGTCGATCCGCCCGCGGAGTGCGATGCGGGGATGCTGCGCGACGGGGTGGTCAAACGCCCGCCGGCGGGACGCGGGGAACGGGCCTGGTGGCTCGGGCAGCTGGTGGAGGCCGCCCCGCTGTCCTGCTGGCGGGACCGGTTCGGGGGGCTCGCTCCGGCGGAGATCGTGGCGTTCCCGGTGCCCGAGGGCTGGGCGGAGGAGCTGCATGCGGCCTGGTGCCGGGCGGCGGTGCGCCAGCGCGACCCGCTCTGGTCGAAGGCCCTCCTGGGCCCGGCGTCCGCACCGCCCGCGGCGGGACCGGGAACGGCCTCGCTGGCGGAGCGCGCGAAGCTGCTGGAGACCCTGCCGGAGGACGAACGGGCCGACTGGGTCGCGGAGTTCGTACGGGCCCACGGCCTCTCGGAGGCCTTCCAGCTGCTCGGCGTCTGCAGGGTCCCCTGGGCGGGGGCGCTGGGCCGGGCGGTGGTCGACGCCCTCGACGCGGCGCGCGAGGCGGGCAGTTACCCGTGGAGCTTCAGCGGGGTGATGGGCCTCGCGGAACGCTGCCTCGACCCGGCCGAAGCGTCCCGCCTGGACGCCCTGACCACCGCCGCCGAACCCGACCCGGACACCTCCCCGGGCGCCGCCGCCTACTGGTCGGAGGCCTTCCAACGCCTGGTGTCCACCCTCCGCCTCCGCGCGACGATGCTCACCGAACTGACCCCGCCCGCCTGAGCCCCGCCCCGTACGCGGACGGGGACGGGCGGGGACCGGAAGGATTACGGCTGGCGGACGTTGGCGTTGACCCAGTCGACGATCGCGGTGGTGGTGGCGCCCGGGGTGAAGATCTCGGCTACGCCCTTGGCCTTGAGGGGGGCGATGTCGTCCTCCGGGATGATGCCGCCGCCGAAGACCTTGATGTCCTCCGCGTCGCGCTCCTTGAGGAGTTCGAGGACGCGCGCGAACAGCGTGTTGTGCGCGCCGGAGAGGATCGAGAGGCCGATGGCGTCCGCGTCCTCCTGGATGGCGGTGTCGACGATCTGCTCGGGGGTCTGGTGGAGGCCGGTGTAGATGACCTCCATGCCCGCGTCCCGCAGCGCCCGCGCGATCACCTTGGCCCCGCGGTCGTGGCCGTCGAGACCCGGCTTGGCCACCACCACACGGATCGGACCGGTCACACCCATCGCACTGCCTCCCGAGTGAACGAACGTTAAGTACAGCATTGCGCACGTCGCCGTTTCGCGGTCAACCGGGAGGGGGAAATCACACGGGGGACGCCGTTGATTCACTACCGCCCCGTCGCCCCGTCACCGCGCCGACAGCCGCACGGCACGGTGGCGGGGCCACGTCGGCACCACGGCTCCGTACCCGAGAGGGGTCCAGGCCCAAGAGGTCCAGGGGAGGCCGTCCATGGGGCTGACGCTCGCGCCGCTGCCCGTATCGCGCACGGGGGCCGCCGTACGGGCCGCCGTACTGGAGGCGCTGGTGCTCGCCGGGCACCTCCTCCTCTACCCCACCGGGGTACGCGCCGAGACCCCCGCGCCCGCCCCGGGCCCCGACCCCGGATCCGCCACCGCACCGGAGGAAGCCCCCGCGCACCTGCCGCCGGTGCTGCTCCTGCACGGGTTCACCGACAACCGCTCCGTCTTCGTCCTGCTGCGCCGCGCCCTCGGCGCGGGCGGCCGGCGGCGCGTGGAGACGTACAACTACTCGCCCTTCACCCGGGACCTGCGCGTCACCGCCCGCCACCTCGCCCGCCGCGTCGAGGAGCTGTGCGAGCGCTCCGGGCAGGACCGGGTGGACCTCGTCGGCCACAGCCTCGGCGGGCTGGTCGCGCGCTACTACGTCCAGTGCCTGGGCGGCGACGCGCGCGTCCGGACGCTGGTCACCCTGGGCACCCCGCACGAAGGCACCCGGGTGGCGCCCTTCATGGACGCGCACCCCGTGGTCCGCCAGATGCGCCCGGACTCCGAGGTGATGGCCGAACTGCGGGCCCCGGTGCCCGGCTGCCGGACCCGCTGCGTGGCGTTCTGGAGCGAGTTCGACGCGCTGATGGCGCCCACCGGCACCGCCCGCATCGAGCATCCGGACCTGGACGCGACGAACATCCAGGTCACGGGCATCGGACACCTCGCGCTGCCCGTGCACCCCGCCGTCATCACCGCCGTCCGGCGCGCCCTCGACGGCCCGGTCCGCGCCGCGGACACCGCGGCCCGCCCCACCGGAAACCTCCGCCCCACGGGAACCGAAGGGCAGAGCCTGGTCATCTGAGCCTCCGGAAGGTCCGTACGCCGGTGACGCGCCCGGGCGGACACACCGGGGAGGGCACATGGGCACCGAAAGCGCGCCGCGCCGCGGGTTCTGGGCGGCCGGACTGGCGAACCTGGCCCTCGGCGTGCCCGCCGTGGTCCCCCTCTACCTCCTGTGGTGGGTGGCGACCGAGTACCTGCCGATGGACTGCCACACCACGGCCGACCTCGCCGATCCCGGCCTGGGCAACTGCGATTTCCACACCCTCGACCACGCGCCGGTGGTCATGTTCCTGCTGGTCGTGACCGGGGTGCTGCTGCTCGGCACGGTCCTCGTGGTCGACGCGGTCCTGCCGGCCAAGGAGCGGAGGCCCGTCTGGCTGCGGTCGGCCGCGCTCATACCCGTGCCCTTCGGGATGCTCCTGGCGCTCGCCACGTTCGCCACACATTGACGGAAGTCGAACGTATTTCGAACTCCAGGCCAAGGCTGGGTCTTCCCGCGACCGAAAGGCCGCCGAATGCCCGGTTCTCGCGATACCGAAACCCGCCGAAGATTGTCGAGGCGAGTAACCGGCGGGTACAGTCACGCCACTGCTCTCCTCCGGTGAACCTTGAGTTCCCCGGCCACCCAGGCCCCCCACTGCCGAGGCGAAAGAGAAGTTGGTGAACGACCGCCCGACGTCGGGCCAGTACCCCGAAATGGGTTACGACGGCCTTTCCACCACCACTTTCGCTGGTGACCAGGCCTATGTTTCCTATGAAACACAGGGCCAGGGCTATCAGTACGTCACGGACTACGCCACCGGCGGCGGTTACGACCCGTCCCTGGCGACCGGCTCGTACGACACCACCGCGTGGACCTCTCAGGAGACGTACCTCTCCAGCGTCCCGTCGCAGGCCGTGCCCGAGGACGTCACGGGGTCGTGGGACGCGAGCGCCTGGTCGCAGGCGAGCACCGAGTACCAGTCCCCCACCGCCTACGGTTACGACCCCACGGGCGCGGAACAGACCGGGCACTGGAACCTCCCCGGCTACGGGCAGGACACCGGCAGCTACGACGCCGCCGCCTGGAACTCCGGCGCCCCGGAACCGGCGGCCGCCGAGACCTACGCGGGCTACGAGGCCACCACGGTCGTCCCGACCGTCCCGGGCGTCGACCTCGACGTCGACCCGTACGCGTACGCCGACCAGGAGACCTCCGTCTTCGAACCCCTCGCCTTCGCGGTCGAGGAAGAGCCCGAGCCGGCGGAGGCCGTGCACGACCTGCCCACGCAGGCCATGCCCGTCACCCCTTCCGAGCCGCGCTCCGCACGCCGCGCGACGAGCAAGAACAACGGCAAGGACACCGCGAAGGCCACCGCCAAGGGCGCGGCCGCCGGCAGCCGTCGCCGCTCCCCGGCCAAACGGTCCGCCCTGCTGACCGTCGCCGTGCCCTCCGTGTGCGTGATGGGGGTCGCGGGAGTCGCCGCCGCCTCCGTCGGCGGCCTCACCGGCACCGACAAGCCGGCCGACGAGCCGACCACGATGGCCGCCGCCGACCCCGCCTCGGTGCGGCCGGTCGCGGCGAACAACAAGCTCGACACGCAGCTGGTCGCGCTCAGCGCCGACGCGGGCGACTTCGCGGACCGCGCGAGCCGCACGCAGGAGCGCATCGACCTCAAGCAGCGCCAGGAAGACGAGAAGAAGAAGCGGGCCGAGGAGGCGGCGGCCAAGGAAGCGGCCCGCCCCAAGTTCGCGATCCCGGTCGCCCAGCACGGCCTGAGCGCCGGCTTCGGACAGGCCGGCGGCATGTGGATGTCGGTGCACACCGGCATCGACTTCCCGGTCTCCTACGGAACCCCGGTCATGGCGGCCACCGACGGCACCGTCCGCACCCAGTGGAACAGCGCCTACGGCAACATGGCCATAGTGACCTCGCCCGACGGCACCGAGACCTGGTACTGCCACCTCAGCAGCACCAAGATCCGGTCCGGCAAGGTCAAGGCCGGCGACGTCATCGCCTACTCGGGCAACTCCGGCAACTCCACCGGCCCGCACCTCCACTTCGAGGTACGGCCCGGCGCGGGCTCCGCGATCGACCCCGCGTCGTGGCTGCGCAGCCACGGCCTGGACCCGACGTAACGGACCGGAACAGCCGCTACAGCTTCTGCACCGGCGCGTAGCGCAGCAGCAGCCGCTTCGGCTTGTCGTCCCCGAAGTCGACGGTGGCCTGCGCATCCGCACCGGCTCCCCGGACCTCCATGACGGTGCCCAGCCCGAACTGGTCGTGCGTCACCCGGTCCCCGACGGCGAGCGCGATGACCGGCTTGTCGGCGGCGCGTCGCGTCGCGAACCCGGACGGGCCCGACTTCGTGCGCGACGAGGACAGGAACGCCTCGGGCGAGGTCCCGAACGACGCCTTGCCGGCGGCGGACGAGGACGAGGACGATCCGTACCCCGAGCCGCGCATCGGTCCCGCCGGCTTCTGCGAGGCGCCCGTCCGCTTCCACTGCAGGTACTCGGCCGGGATCTCCTCCAGGAACCGCGAGGGCGGGTTGTACGAGGGCGTCCCCCACGCGCTGCGCATGCTGGAGCGGGTCAGGTACAGCCGCTCGCGGGCGCGCGTGATGCCGACGTAGGCGAGGCGGCGCTCCTCCTCCAGCTCCTTGGTCTGGCCCAGCGCGCGCATGTGCGGGAAGACCCCGTCCTCCATGCCGGTCAGGAAGACCACCGGGAACTCCAGGCCCTTGGCGGTGTGCAGGGTCATCAGCGTGATGACTCCGGAGCCGTCGGTGTCCTCGTCCGGGATCTGGTCGGAGTCGGCGACGAGCGCGACCTGTTCCAGGAACTCGGCCAGGGTCCCCGGGTTGGATTCGTCCCGGGCCTGCTCGAACTCCAGGGCGACGGCGGCGAGTTCCTGGAGGTTCTCGATGCGCGTCTCGTCCTGCGGGTCGGTGGACGCCTGGAGTTCGGCGAGGTACCCCGTACGCTCCAGCACCGCCTCCAGCACCACGGCCGGGCCGGCGCCGGAGTCGACGATGGTCCGCAGCTCCTCCATCAGCACGTTGAACCGCTTGACGGCGTTGGTGGAGCGGGCGGCCATGCCGAAGGCCTCGTCCACGCGGCGCAGCGCCTGCGGGAAGGTGATCTTCTCGCGCAGCCCGAGGGCGTCGATCATCGCTTCGGCGCGCTCGCCGATGCCGCGCTTGGGCACGTTGAGGATGCGGCGGAGCGGGACGGTGTCCTCGGGGTTCGCGAGGACGCGCAGGTACGCGAGGACGTCCCGGACCTCCTTGCGCTCGTAGAAGCGGACGCCGCCGACGACCTTGTAGGGCAGTCCGACGCGGATGAAGATCTCCTCGAACACGCGCGACTGGGCGTTGGTCCGGTAGAAGATCGCGACGTCGCCGGCCTTGGCGTCGCCCGCGTCCGTCAGCCGGTCGATCTCGTCGGCGACGAACTGGGCCTCGTCGTGCTCGGTGTCCGCGACGTAGCCGGTGATCACCGCGCCCGAGCCGGCCTGGGTCCACAGGTTCTTCGCGCGGCGGTTCTCGTTGCGCTCGATGACCGCGTTGGCCGCCGACAGGATCGTCTGCGTGGAGCGGTAGTTCTGCTCCAGCAGGATCGTCGTCGCGTTCTTGTAGTCCTCTTCGAACTGGAGGATGTTGCGGATGGTCGCGCCGCGGAAGGCGTAGATCGACTGGTCGGCGTCACCCACGACGCACAGTTCGGCGGGCGGCAGGTCCGGGTAGCCGGGGCCGACCAGCTCGCGCACGAGCGTGTACTGGGCGTGGTTGGTGTCCTGGTACTCGTCCACCAGGACGTGCCGGAAGCGGCGCCGGTAGTGCTCGGCGACGTCCGGGAAGGCCTGGAGCAGGTGGACGGTGGTCATGATGATGTCGTCGAAGTCGAGCGCGTTGGCCTCGCGCAGCCGCCCCTGGTACATCGCGTACGCCTGGGCGAGGGTCTTCTCGAACCCGTCCACCGCCTGACCGGCGAAGGCGTCCTCGTCGATGAGCTCGTTCTTGAGGTTCGAGATCTTGGCGTTGAAGGACTTGGGCGGGAACTTCTTCGGGTCCAGGTCCAGGTCGCGGCAGACGAGCGCCATCAGGCGCTTCGAGTCGGCCGCGTCGTAGATCGAGAACGACGAGGTGAAGCCGAGCCGCTTCGACTCGCGGCGCAGGATCCGTACGCAGGCGCTGTGGAAGGTGGAGACCCACATGGCGTTGGCGCGCGGGCCGACCAGGCCCTCGACGCGCTCCTTCATCTCGCCGGCGGCCTTGTTGGTGAAGGTGATCGCCAGGATCTGGCCGGGGTGGACGCCCCGCGCGGACAGCAGGTGGCCGATGCGGTGGGTCAGCACCCGGGTCTTGCCGGAGCCGGCGCCGGCCACGATGAGCAGCGGCGATCCCGCGTGCACCACGGCGGCGGCCTGCTGCTCGTTCAGCCCGTCCAGGAGCGTCGCCGGGTCGATCACGGGCCTGGGGGAGCCGTCCCGGTAGTACGCGTCCCCGCTCATGGGTACGTCGAACCGGCCCCCGAAGAGGTCGTCCGCGTCCGGCTCCGGGGCGGGGTGGTCCTCGGGCGGCGGCGGGACGTCGTCGGTGGGGCCGAGGTCCGCCAGGAAGCTGTCGTCAAAGAGGCTGCTCATCGCCTTCCGAGTTTAGGGGGCGGGACCGACAGCCGGTCCCGCCCCCGGAAAATCGGCCGTGATCCGTACGCGCGTCCGAGCCCGCGGCCGCCTAGCGGCAGGCGAGTACGAGGTCCAGCAGGCCGGGGAAGCGGGCGTCGAGGTCCTCGCGGCGCAGGGCGAGGAGGTGCTTGCGGCCCCGGGGCCGCTGGAGGATCACGCCGCTCTCGCGCAGGGTCCTGATGTGGTGGGTGACGCTGGAGCGGGGCAGGTCGGGGACCACGTCCCCGCAGCAGGACTCCTCGGCGGCGGCGAGCCTGCGGACGATCTCCAGCCGGGCGGGGTGGCCCAGCGCCGCGAGGACGGCGGCCAGCTCGATCCGGTCGGCGGCGGGATGGGCCGGCGCGGGGGCGGCGGCGGAGTCGGGCGGCATGGGGACCACCCTACGAGGCCCCGCACGGCCCGGGGCCCGTGCGGGCACCGCCGTCGGGGGGCCCGGGGGCGCCCCGTACGCTCGGCGCCATGACTGTCCTCACCAACGTCTTCGTCGGCCTGCACATCATCGGCATGGCCTCCCTCCTCGGCGGTTTCCTGACCCAGATGAAGGCCATGGGCGCGGGCACCGCCCGCTTCGTGCCCGCGATGCTGCACGGCGCGCTGACCATGCTGGTCACCGGTGTCCTGCTGGTCGGCTTCCGCGAGATGGGCGACGGCGCCCCCCTCGACCACGTCAAGATCGGCGTGAAGCTCGCGGTCCTCTTCGTGATCCTGGCGATCGTCTACGTCAAGCGCGACGAGGAGCACGCCGAGAAGGGCCTCTTCGCGGCGGTCGGCGGACTGACCGTGGCGAACATCTTCATCGCCGTCCTCTGGCACTGACCGCCCCTCCCCGGTCATCCGCGGTCAGAGACGGCCAGTTCGGGCCATCTCGTCATTGTCCCGTTACCTTGCGGTTTAGCGTCCTCCCCCAAGACCGACGGAAGGACGTGAGGCCCCCGTGGCCAGTCATCGAAAGCCCAGGCAGCGCCCGCTCTCCAGCGGCACCGTACGGACCGCCGCCACCCTCGCCCTCGCGGGCGCTGCCACCGCCACCGCCTTCGAAGGCACCTCGCACGCGGACCCCCAGCCGACCCCCGCCCAGGTCAAGGCGGAGGTCGACCGGCTCTACGGGGACGCCGAGGCGGCGACCGAGCGGTACAACGGGGCGAAGGTGAAGGCGGACGAGGCCGAGCGCGGGCTGACCGCCCTGCGCGACGAGGCCGCCCGCAAGGCGGAGCGGCTGAACACCGCCCGCCGCTCGCTCGGTTCGCTGGCCGCGTCCCAGTACCGCAGCGGCGGCCTGGGCCCCACCCTCCAGCTGGCGATGGCCGGCGACCCGCAGGACTACCTGGACCGGGCCTCCCTCATGACCCGGGCCGGCGACCGCACCGCCGCCGACGTGGCCTCCGTACGGCGCGGCCTCGACGAGGTCGGGCAGCTGCGCGACAAGGCCGCCGGGCAGCTCGCGGACCTGCGGGCCCGGCAGGGCGAGCTGGAGGAGCAGAAGGCCGTCATCGAGGGCAAGCTCAGCACCGCCCGGAGCCTCCTGGCCCGGCTCACCGCCGAGGAACGGGCGGCGTACGAGGCCCAGTCGGGCGGCGGTACCGCCCCGGCCGCCGCGGGCGGCCCCGCCGCCGGCAAGGCCGCCAGGACCCCCGCCCCGCCGGCCCCGGCCGACGGGTCCCGCGCCGCCCGCGCGGTGGCGTTCGCGTACGCGGCGATCGGCAAGCCGTACGTCTGGGGCGCGACGGGACCGGGCTCGTACGACTGCTCGGGCCTGACCCAGGCGGCCTGGCGCGCGGCCGGGGTCTCCCTGCCCCGCACCACGTACACCCAGATCAACGCCGGGCAGCGGGTCTCCCGGGACCAGCTGGCCCCCGGTGACCTGGTCTTCTTCTACTCCGGGGTCACGCACGTCGGCATGTACATCGGAAACGGCCAGATGATCCACGCCCCGCGCCCCGGCTCGACGGTCCGCCTCGCGCCGGTGGACTCCATGCCCTGGGCGGGCGCCTCCCGGCCGGCGTAGCCCCGCGTAGCCCCGCGCCGGGTCCGGCTACGGGGCCTTGACGGTCTTGCTCAGCCAGTCGAAGGTCTGCGGCAGCTGCTTCGACCACGACTCCAGGTTGTGGCCGCCGGTCACCTTCTCCGCGTGCACCGTGGTCGGGTTCTTCGCGAGCGCCTTGAGGTCCATGCCGGACAGGTAGCCGTCCTGCTCCGCCCCCGACATCCACAGCGCGACCGGCGGCGGCACGGGCGCGGCCTGGAGGAGGGCCTTCAGGTTGTGGGTGCGGCGCAGCTCGGGGTCCTGCGCGACCAGCGACGAGGGTTCCTGCCCGGGGTCGTTGTAGCCGGAGAGGGAGACGGCCGCGCTGTAGCGGTCGGGGTGCAGGACGGCCAGCTTGGCGGCGCAGTACGCCCCGGCCGAGTACCCGGCCACGCCCCAGCTGCGGGCCTCGTCGGAGACGCGGAAGTTGTCGGTGACCATCTTGCGGACGTCGACGCTGAACCAGCTGTCGGCGTTGACCTTGCCGGGGATGTTGGCGCAGCCGGTGTCGGCGTTGCCGAGCAGCATGGCGCGCGGCGAGACGAGGACGAAGGGCTGTACCTTGCCCTGCTTCATCAGGGGTTCCAGCACCTCGTGCGCCTTGACCCCCTGGAACCAGGACTTGCCGGTGCCCGGGATGCCGGGGATCAGCTCGACCACGGGGAACTTCTTGTCCTTGTAGGCGGGGTCGTCGTACTGCGGCGGCAGCCACACCATGACGTCGCCCTTGACCCCGGAGATCTTCCCGTCGAGCTCGGTCTTCTTCACGCGGCCGCCGAGGCCCTCGACGGGCTGGAACTCCTGGCGGACCTTCGGCTCGGCCTTGACCTCTTCGGCCTTCTTCCCGCCGAGTCCGTCGGGGCCGAGGTCGGGGGCGGCGGTGACGTACTTGCCGGTGCCGAAGAGGTCGCCCCAGGTCGCGTAGAAGTTCATGTCGCGGTTGACCGCGACGAACACCAGCACCACGGCGGTGACCTGCGCGAAGACCACCATGGTGCCGCGCGCGGCGAGGCGCAGCGCGGCGGGGCCGCGCACCTTGCTCCACACGGCCAGCGGCAGGGCGACGGCGATCACGGTCAGGGCGACCACCGCCGCGAAGAGGGGTGTCCCCGTCAGGCTCATCACGCCACCCAAGAGTCCGGCGCGCCGCCCTCCGGTTGCCCCCGCACCCTGCGGCGTGGATCACATCGCGGGGAGCGGGGTGCGGGAGGGGGGAGGGGGGAGCGGGTCAGACCAGGCGGCGGGCGGTGGCCCAGCGGGTCAGCTCGTGCCGGTTGGAGAGCTGCAGCTTGCGCAGGACCGCCGAGACGTGCGATTCGACCGTCTTGACGGAGATGAACAGCTGCTTGGCGATCTCCTTGTACGCGTACCCGCGCGCGATCAGCCGCAGCACCTCGCGCTCGCGCTGGGTGAGCCGGTCGAGGTCCTCGTCCACCGGCGGCGCGTCGCTGGAGGCGAAGGCGTCCAGGACGAAGCCGGCCAGCCGGGGCGAGAACACGGCGTCCCCGTCCTGCACCCGGAAGACGGAGTCCACCAGGTCGGTGCCGGTGATGGTCTTGGTGACGTAGCCGCGGGCGCCGCCGCGGATGACGCCGATGACGTCCTCGGCGGCGTCCGACACCGACAGGGCCAGGAACCGTACGGGGTTCTCGGCGGCCGCCATCAGCGGGGCGCAGCGCCGCAGCACCTCGACGCCGCCGCCGCCGGGCAGGTGCACGTCGAGGAGGACCACCTCGGGGCGGGTGGCGGTGATGACGGTGACGGCCTGGTCCACGTCGGCCGCCTCGCCGACGACCTCCACGCCGGTCCGCGCGGTCTCCCCGATCTCCGCCTGGACTCCCGTGCGGAACATCCGGTGGTCGTCGACGAGGACCACGCGGACCCTCCTGGTCTCCGTCACAGCGCTGTCCTCGGTCATGCGGTTGCCGCCCTCTCCATCTCCAGCTCGACTTCCGTGCCGCCGTCGGGCGCGGACCGCAGCCGGGCGGTCCCGCCGTTGCGCTGCATCCGGCCGATGATCGATTCTCGTACGCCCATGCGGTCGTCCGGTACCGCGTCGATGTCGAAGCCCGGTCCCCGGTCCCGTACGGACACGAACACCGTGCGGCCCTCGACCTCCGCGTACACCTGCACCGGGCCCCCCTCGCCACCGTACTTGGCGGCGTTGACCATCGCCTCGCGCGCGGCCTGGATCTGCGCGGCCAGCCGCTCGTCGAGCGGGCAGTCCCCCACGACGACCACCTCGATCGGTACGCCGTGGTGGTCCTCCACCTCGGCCGCGGTCTTCTTCACGGCGTCGGCGAGGGTGGTGGGCTCCTCGGCCTCGTCCTTGCCGGTGCCCTCGGGCTTGTACAGCCAGTTGCGCAGTTCCCGTTCCTGGGCGCGGGCGAGGCGGCGCACCTCGCCGGTGTCCTCGGCGTTGCGCTGGATCAGGGTGAGGGTGTGCAGCACCGAGTCGTGGACGTGGGCGGCGACCTCGGCGCGTTCCTGGGCGCGGATGCGCATCAGGCGTTCCTCGGAGAGGTCCTGGGTCATCCGGATCAGCCAGGGTCCGGCGAGCAGGGCTATGCCGACGAGGACGGCGAGGGTGGCGGTGAGGACGTTGCCGAGCTGGGCGGCGGAGCCCCGTACGACGATGAAGACGGTCAGGCCCACCCCGACGAGCAGGACTCCGGCCAGCGCCCGGGCGGCCTGGAGCAGGCGTCCGTGGCGGCCGGCGGCGGCGCTCCAGTGGGCGCGGCGGGCGTTGTCGGCCTGCCGCCAGACCAGGACCACGCCGGCGCCGACGAGCAGGGTCGGCCAGATGTAGCGGCCGTTCGCGCCGCCGACGCGGAGCTGGGAGAAGAAGATGCCCGCGCCGACGGCGAGCGCGATCAGGCCGGACACCGCGCCCTTGTCGGGCTTGCGCAGGCGCCGGGTGCCGTCGGGCAGGGTCTCGAAGAAGGAGTGGTGCCCGGTCTTGCCGCCGACGCCGAGGGGGACGAACACCCAGAACGCCGCGTAGAGCAGGACGCCCAGCCCGTCCCCGAACATGAACATGCCGAGGAAGGCGAGCCGGACCCAGATCACGGGCAGCCCGAGGTGCCCGGCGAGGCCGCGGGCGACGCCGCCGAGCATCCGGCCGTCGGCGCTGCGGTACAGCTTGCGCTGGGGGGCGTCCTCGATGTCGGGTGCGTGGGGTGGGCGGGGGGCGGCGGCTACGGGCATGGCCCAAGGGTCACACGCGCGGACGGGGCGCGGCATCAGGGCATCCCCCCAGTTCTTCCGGGGGGATATCAGGGTTGCGCCAGGGTCGTGACCGGTGCCGCAGCGCCGGGCGGGCCGTCACCATGGACACATGACCGACGTACACGACGCTCCGCCGGAAGACCCCGGGGCCCCCGCCCCGGACGGCCGCCCACCCCTGCGCCGCAGCAAGCACGACAAGGTCCTCGCGGGCGTGTGCGGCGGCCTCGGCCGGTACTTCGGCCTGGACCCGGTGGTCTTCCGGATCGTGCTGGGCGTCCTCGCCGTCACCGGCGGCGTCGGCCTGATCTTCTACGGGTTCGCGTGGCTGCTGCTCCCCCAGGACGGCGAGGACGACAGCGAGGGCAAGAAGCTGCTGACCGGCCGCGTGGAGGGCGCCACCCTGGCGGCGGTGTTCAGCGCGCTGGTGGGCTGCGCCCTGTTCCTGTCGATGGCGGACAACGGGGTGATCGGGGCCTTCTCCGTCCTGGTCATCCTGGCCCTCGGCGGGGCGGCGTACTGGTCGCAGCGCCATCGCGGCGCCCCCGAGGCGGAGGCCGAGGCCCCGGCCGCGCACCGGCCCGCGCCGCCGGAGACGCAGGCGCCCCCGGTGCCGGGCAGCCCCTCCTGGTGGCGGGACCCGCTGGTGAAGGACGGCACGACCGGCCCGGTCGGCTCGACCGGGTACCTGTGGGGCCCGGACGACGACTCCGCGGCCCGGCCGGGCACGGCCCCCGCGAAGCGGCGTACGGGAACCCCCGCGCGGTCCGGCGGCGGCATCGGCGGCCGGGTGTTCGTCCTGGCGCTGCTGGCCGGGGGCGCCGCCACCGCGTCGGTGTGGCACGGCAGCACCCTCGCGCACGCCCTGCAGGTGGGGCTCGCCTCGGCGCTGGCCGTCTTCGGGCTGGGCCTGGCCGTCAGCTCCCTCAAGGGGCGCACCGGCTTCGGCACGGTCCTGCTGGGCCTGATCACCGCCGGTCTGCTCGCCGGGTCGCTCGCCCTGCCGCGCGAGATCGGCACCGACTGGCGGGACGTCGCCTGGCGCCCGGCGGCGGTGGCCGACGTGCGGCCCTCGTACACGTCGGGGACCGGGCTCGCCACGCTGGACCTGAGCCGGCTGGACGTGCCGAAGGGCACCACCGTCTCCGTCCGCGCCTCCATCGAGGCGGGCCGGCTGAAGGTGATCGTGCCGCGGGAGGTCACCGCGAAGGCCGACGTCTCGATCCGGCTCGGCGACATCCAGCTCCCCGGGGAGGGCGGCCCCGGCATCCGCGTGAAGAGCGGCGGAGAGACCCGGCAGGCGACCCTGCCCCCCACCGCCGGCACCGAGGCCGGCGGGACGATCGAGCTGCACCTCGACGCGGGTGTGGGACAGGTGGAGGTCAACCGTGCGGCGTCATGAGTTCCAGCCGGGACGGCTGGTGGCGGGACTGGTCCTGACCGCGGTCGGCGTGCTCTACCTGCTCGACGCGGCCGGCGAGACCGACCTGCACTGGTACCTGGTGATCCCGATGGCCGTCGGCGGGCTCGCGCTCGCCGCGCTGGTCGGGCTGGTGACCTACGCCGTCCGCCGCGACCGGCGCTCGGGGTCCACCGGGCCGGCCGGCCGCCGGATCAGCGAGTCCACCGACAGGTAGGGCGCCCCGGCGAGGATCAGCGGGGTCCAGGCCATCAGGTAGACCAGGTCGTTGCCGTAGTAGTACGGGGAGACCGCCCAGGACACCGTGAGCCACAGGCTGAGTGAGATCAGCGCTCCGCCGGTGGCCGCGATCCGGGTCAGCAGCCCGGCGAGCGCGCCCAGGCCGACGAGGAGTTCGCCGATGGCGATGGCGATGCCGAAGCCGACGGGCGACTTCAGGGCCAGGTCCACCAGGGCGGGGACCGCGGCGGTGTCGCGCACCCCGTGCATCAGTTCGCCGAGGGAACCGCTGCCGGTGGCGGACAGGAACGTGGAGTCGGTCAGCTTGTCGAGACCCGCGTACACGAAGGTCACGCCGAGGAAGATCCGCAGGGGCAGGAGCGCGAGGCGGGCGGCCGTCTCTCTGAGGGACGGCGCCGGGAGGGACGGGTCCGGCAGCCCTGAAGGCACGTCAGTTCGGGTCACGCCCCATGTGTACCCCGTTCACTCGGCCACGTCGATGCCGTAGCGGTTGGATTCCACCCCTGCGGCCGTCACCACCTGGATCTCGGTGCGGCCCGGCTCGACCTCCGCCGGCACGGGAACGGTCAGCACCGCGTCGGACGGATTGGTGAACCCGCCCGCCACCGGGACCAGCGGTACGTGGACGTGGACGGCCCCGATCCGCACCACCAGCCGCGCCAGCATCTCCGGCGTCTGCGCCCCGGGCGGTACGAAGCCCACGCCGCGGATCTCGATGTCGTCCCCGGGGCGGACGGCCGCGTCCAGGTCCCCGGGCTCGCGTCTGCGCACCACCGACAGCACGAGCGGGCGGCTCCCCTCGGCGTACTTCGCCGCCAGGTAGACCACCGCCGACAGCGCCACCAGCAGCGCCAGCGACCACGGCAGGCGCGGCAGCCGGTCCGGGAAGCGGGCCAGCGACACCGCCGCGAAGGCCAGCACCACCGTGGAGACCAGCACGTACTGGGCGTCGGTGAAGCTCCCCCGGCCCGCGTCGTCCGTGAGCAGGTCGGACCCGGCCGGACGGTCCGCGGGCAGCTTCTGCAGCCGCTGCCCCATGATCCGTACGGAGACCACCCGGCGCACCAGCACCGCCACCCCGGAGGTCAGCGCGAGCACCGCCAGCAGCGGCAGCGCCCGGCCCAGCGCGAGCCCCTCGTACAGGGCGTCCCGCTCCGGCCCGGGCGAGGACGCCGCCAGCCGCAGCGCGGGCAGCAGCGCGGCGAAGGCGGTCAGCACCAGCCAGGCGGCCGGGACGGCCTTGGAGGTGGACAGCCGGTTGTCCTCGCCGACCAGCGGGGCCAGCAGCCCGCCGCGCAGCGACTGGGCGCGTGCCGCGAGGGTGAGCAGCCCGGCCAGCACCACGGCCGCCAGCAGCCCGGCGGTGCGGGCGGTGGACCAGCCGGTGCCGAGCGCGGTGCCGACCTGCACCACCAGCAGGACCCCGGCGGCGATCCACAGGGCCAGGACGGCCCGCCGGGACAGCAGGTACAGCCAGGAGTGCCCGGCCTCCCGGCCCCGGTCGGCGACCGTGCGGGCGGACAGGGTCAGTTCGTCGGACACCCACTGGCGGGAGGCGCCGAGGGAGTGGGCCACGGCGGACGGGACGCCCTGTCCGGCGGCGAACTCGTCGCGTTTCTCCAGGAAGGCGGCCACCGCCCGCCGGTGCCCCTCCCGGGCTCCGTGGGGGCAGTCGTCGCAGGTGCAGGCGCCGCCGTGGGTACTTCGGGGGATCTCTTGGACAGCCACGTGCGTGCCGCCTCTCTGAACTCCGGTGCAATGCCAGCGAATTGTGCACCACTGCGGCAGTACTCCGGATTGCGCACGATGTCAGAGCAGGTGATTAACCGTTCATGATGTTGACGCCACCCCTTCGGGCGCCTCCCGCAGCGGCTGGTAGCTCACCCAGGCGGCCAGATCCGAACCGAACCGCCCGCGCGTGGCGACCGCGCTGCGGTGGTCGATCTGTACCGGCTTCCCGGCGGCCCGCGCGATCAGCTGCACCTGCGCCGCCCGCTCGGCCGCGATGAACCACCACAGCGCCGCCTCGACCGAGTCCCCGACCGTCAGCAGCCCGCGGTTGCGCAGGATCAGCGCCTTGTACGGGCCCAGCGCGCGCCCGATCCGCGCCGGATCCTCGGCCCCGGCGAACTCGTCCAGCAGCGCGTGGTCCTCGTAGAAGGCACAGGCCTCCTCGGTGATGGGGGCCAGCAGCTCGCCGAGGCAGGCCAGCGCCCTGCCGTACGGGCCCTGCGTGCGTACGACGGCCACCACGTCCGGGCGCTCCCGGTGGACGGCGCAGTGCACGGCGAAGGCCAGCTGGTTCACCCGCCGCTCCCCCCGGAGCACCCGCCCCTCCCCGTCGACCAGCAGCAGGTCGGCGGCGGTGAGGGCGCCGAAGGCCCGGCCGAACGGGTTCACCCAGTAACAGTCCTCGAACTCGGGGTCCCGTACGGAGACCTGCCCGGCCACCCCGTCCTCGTAGCCGAGGCGCCCCAGCAGCCGCAGCGCCTCGGCGAGCCGCGCCTTGCGGTGCGCGCGGGTCTCCTCGGCGGTGGCGAAGACCGGCGGCATCGCGAAACCGAGCCGCTCCACGGGCACGGGTACGGGTCGCTCGGCCACGGCCCCCTCCTTCGTCTCGGGATCGCGGCGCAAGGTACCGGCGCCCGCCCGAAGAGGCCATAGACGCGGCGAAGCCGCCGCTCCCGAAGGGGAACGGCGGCTTCGTCACTGGTCGCGGGTTACTCCCACTCGATGGTGCCCGGGGGCTTGCTCGTGCAGTCCAGGACCACGCGGTTCACGTCCGGCACCTCGTTGGTGATCCGGGTGGAGATCTTCGCGAGGACCTCGTACGGCATGCGCGTCCAGTCGGCCGTCATGGCGTCCTCGGAGGAGACGGGGCGCAGCACGATCGGGTGGCCGTAGGTGCGGCCGTCACCCTGGACGCCCACGCTGCGGACGTCGGCGAGCAGGACGACCGGGCACTGCCAGATCTCCCGGTCGAGCCCGGCGGCGGTCAGCTCGTGGCGGGCGATGGCGTCGGCCTCGCGCAGCAGGTCCAGGCGCTCCTTGGTGACCTCGCCGACGATGCGGATGCCGAGGCCGGGGCCCGGGAAGGGCTGGCGCTGGACGATCTCGTCCGGCAGGCCGAGCTCCTGGCCGACCATCCGGACCTCGTCCTTGAACAGCTGGCGCAGCGGCTCGACGAGTTCGAACTCGATGTCGTCGGGGAGGCCGCCGACGTTGTGGTGGGACTTGATGTTCGCGGTGCCGGTGCCGCCGCCGGACTCGACGACGTCCGGGTACAGGGTGCCCTGGACGAGGAAGGCGACCGCGGGGCCGTCCTCCTGGAGGATCTCCAGCTGCGCCTGCTCGAACACGCGGATGAACTCGCGGCCGATGATCTTGCGCTTGGTCTCCGGGTCGGAGACGCCGGCGAGCGCGTTCAGGAAGCGCTCCTGGGCGTCGACGACCTTCAGCTGCACGCCCGTGGCGGCGACGAAGTCCTTCTCGACCTGCTCGGTCTCGCCCTTGCGCATCAGACCGTGGTCGACGTAGACGCAGGTCAGCTGGGATCCGATGGCCTTCTGCACGAGGGCCGCGGCCACGGCCGAGTCCACGCCGCCGGAGAGGCCGCAGATGGCGCGCTTGTCGCCGACCTGCGCGCGGATGGCCGCGATCTGCTCCTCGACGATGTTGCCGGTGGTCCAGGACGGGGACAGGCCCGCGCCCCGGTAGAGGAAGTGCTCCAGGACCTGCTGGCCGTGCGTGGAGTGCATGACCTCGGGGTGGTACTGGACCCCGTACAGCTTCTGCTCGTCGTTCTCGAACGCCGCGACCGGGACGACGTCCGTCGAGGCGGTGACGGTGAAGCCGGCGGGGGCCGCGGAGCAGGCGTCGCCGTGGGACATCCACACCGACTGCTCGCCCGGGGTGCCCTCGAAGAGCGTCGAGCCGGTCTTGGAGACGGCCAGCGGCGTACGGCCGTACTCGCGCGCGCCGGAGTTGTCGACGGTGCCGCCGAGGGTGGTCGCCATCAGCTGGAAGCCGTAGCACATGCCGAAGACGGGAACGCCGGCCTCGAACAGGGCCCGGGCGTCGTCCAGGCGCGGGGCACCCTCCTCGTACACGGAGGACGGACCGCCGGACAGGATGATCGCCTTGGGGTCCTTGGCGAGCATCTCGGCCACGGGCATCGTGCTGGGCACGATCTCGCTGTAGACCCGGGCCTCGCGGACGCGGCGGGCGATGAGCTGGGCGTACTGGGCGCCGAAGTCGACGACGAGAACCGTGTCCGGGGCGCTGTCGTGGGCGGCGGAGGGTGCTTCTGGCACGGGGCAGGCCTTCCGGCGGAAGAGGGTGGCTGTTTTGTCGATTCTACCGGTGGCGCCACCCCCGGCTTTGTCGCACCATCCGAACCCCCGGCGCGGTGACACCCCGCGACACCCCGCTCACAGCGCCTGCCGCGCCCGCCCGATCACGGCCTGCGCCTCGGCCCCGTAGACGGCGGACTCGCGGAGCGTGTTCCAGACCCGGAGATGGGTCGCGACGCTGTCGGCGTCGTCCAGCCACAGCTCTGCGTGCCAGGTCTCTACGATCACCTGCCGGTCGTCGTAGATCCAGAAGCCGGTGGCGGGCGGCAGCTTCAGAGGTGCCTGATGGGGGACGATCCCCAGCTCGACCGTGTCCAGGCCTACCACGCCGAGCAGCCGGTCGAGCTGTGCGGCGAGAACGGAAGGCGGACAGATCCTGGCGTGGAGGACGCCTTCCCACAACAGGATGTGGTACTTCCGCGTCGAGTCGTACAGCCCTTCCTGTCGCCTCATGCGGGACCGCACCGCATCTTCGATGTCGCGGGGTGAGCGGTGCAGTTCGGCGAAGCGGGTGAGGATCGCGCGTGCGTAGTCCGGTGTCTGGAGCACGCCGACGACCCATGACGATTCCCATGCGCGGAGGATCCGAGAGCGGGCCTGCGCCTCATTGTGGGCGTCCTGCACGGCCTTGTGACCTGCTGCGAGTTGGCGACGCCACGACCGGATGTGCGACTCCAGCCCGCGCAGCCGCGCCAGCAGCTCATCAGCGGCCTCCGGCTGCTCGACTGCCTGTGCCCATGCCTCGAGGTCCTCGGCCGCGGCCGTCTGGCGGCCGTTCTCCAGCTTGCTAACCTTCGACTGCGTCCAGCCCAGCCTTGCCGCAAGCGCCGTACCAGTGAGCCGCCCCCCTGGGCATGCTTCGCGCAGCTCTCGGAGCCTCACTCCGAGAACCGCCCGGGCCTGCTGGAAATCCGTACTCACTGGCACACGCTCACTGGCAGTGCTACTCCCTCAGGCCCGACACGAACGTCTCGTACCGGATCGCATAGTGCCAGGCCGCGTCGCGCACCTGGCAGTAGCGGTTGACCTCGGCGGGCTCGGTGATCAGCTCGGCGCCGAGCAGGTTGTCGGCGTCGTCGAAGTTCAGCAGCGCGACCAGCCGCGAATCGAAGATCCAGAAGTCCTCGGACGGCAGCCTCAGGCGGTCGGCGTCCGCGCGCCACATGTTGCGGATGTCCTCGCCGAGCGAGGCGTTCCGCTCGGCGTATGCCAGCAGGTAGCGCTGCCCGTCTGTCGGCGGGTCGTCCACGAGACGCACGCGGCCGACCGTGGCGCCGGCCCCCGTCTTCGCCCGGATCGTCGTGGACCACTCCGTTTCCACGTCCCATGCCGGCTGCTCGCCCCGCAAGAACTCGGCGTAGGTGCTGGTGACTTCGTCGGACGCGTAGCGGCGCCGGGTCTCCAGCCGCCAAGCCGTGTGCTCGAAGTTCTCGAAGAGGCGACCGAACGCTTCCAGGTCGATGACGCGCGGCACCCGGGTTACCTCCTTGGGACCGAAGTCGACCAGCAGTTCTCGCGGCACCACGATCGATACCTCGCCCGGGGAGAGGTGCTGGAGTTGGGCGATGTCTTCAGGATCCGTGAGCGGCGGCCCGTGGACAATGATTTCCCCGCTGTCCAGGTCCTCATGTACAGCCGGGCAACCGCCCTCGCCACTCCCCGTGCCGTTGAACCGCAGTCGACGTGCCATGGCCCCTGCCCCTCTCGTAGGTCGGTCGACTCAGGATTGCGGCAATCAATGCTCCCCGGCTACGACTTGACGGCTACCGCGCGAGAATGTCCTGACATACCCGCTTGCCCGGCGAGAATAGTCCGGAATAGTCGCTCGCGTCCCTCAACTCGGCACACCTAGCGTCCATTTCATGACATCGCAGACCACCATGAGCCCGCCCGTCCACCTCTCCCTCCCCGCCGACGCCCCCAGACCCGCCGCGGGATGCGACGTGTGCGCGGCACTGGCGAGGCAGCGCTCGGCGGCGTATCGGCGGGGGGATCGGTCGGCGGTGTCGGACTGCAACGTGGAGATCGTGGCCCATCGGGGGCGGGGGCGGTGTTGAGGCGCGTGCCCGAGGGCGGGGTGACCTTCGAGGCGTTCTGCCGGGCCTACTGCTGTCCCGCCGGGTCCGGGCCTCAGGATGACGAGGACGCTGCGGAGGAATGGGCGCTGCGGCACGCCCGGCGGAGCGGGCATGAGGTGTTCCGGCGGGTCCGCACGGATCACGCTCGGGTCGTCTCAGGATGTGGGCCCGGTTGACCGGGGGCTGGGGCGGAGGGTAATAATCCACTCCATGCGCAAGCAGCTGAGCTTCCTCTTTACCTATGGCACCGGTCGGTCCGGTCGCCATGGGTCCTCGTGATGCTCGCTTGAGCCGCTGACTTCCCAGAGCGCCCCGGTCCGACAGGACCGGGGCGCTCTCGCGTTCCCTCCGGTCCTGCGGGCCCCATCCCCCAGGAGACACGACATGACCGCCATCGCCACCACCCCCGAGCAGCTCATCGCCGGCAGCCGTGACCGCATCGACGCCCTCGACGACCGGATCATCGGGCTGATCCAGGAGCGGATGGCCGTCTCGGCCGTCATCCAGGAGGCCCGGATCTCCTCGGGCGGGCGGCGCGTGCACCTGTCCCGCGAGATGGAGGTGCTCGCGCACTGGAACGACGCCCTCGGCAAGCCGGGTACCGCGCTCGCGATGACCCTGCTGGAGCTGAGCCGGGGCCGGGTCTGACGGGTGTTCGTCACCCGTCCGGACCGTGACCGGCCCCACGGGCCTTCGTTGGTGGGGTAGTCCGCGTCAGCCAGCCGCGGGTCCGCATCACCACGCGTGGCTCTACGGGAGCGATGAGGCGTGACGCCCGACGGCGCGCGCCGTGGGACCTCGCTCCTTCGCGTGACCGGACGGCAGGGGACAGCAGCCCGGTCACCCCATGAGGACGGCCGGCCCGGGGGACGCCCCGGACCGGCCGTTCCGCGTTCCCGCGGTGGCTACGCGCGGCCGGTGCTCCGGCGGCGGAAGGCCACGTACAGCCCTCCCCCGACGAGGACCAGCGCGGCCCCCGCGAGGCCGATCGGGCCCGCGGTGCTGCCGGTGGAGGCGAGCGGGCCGCCCGAGGAGGTCTTCGTCGGGGTGGACGAGGTGCTCGGGGTGGCCGACGGCGAAGGCGAGGCGGAGCCCGAGGGGGATCCGCTCGGCGACGGCTTGCCCGAAGGACTCGGCGCCGGGCCGGTGGAGTTCACCGTGAAGGCGGCCAGGTTGTTGGCCAGCACCGGGTCGAAGGGGTGCCGCTGGGGCTCGCCGCCGGGGCCGGGCCGGCCGACGGTGATCGCGCCCCGGGCGTCCGGGACGGCCTTGTCGATCCGCAGCTCGAAGGGGAACTCGGCCTTCTCGGCCTCCTGCAGGGTGGTCCCGGTGGCGCACAGGTACCGGGGCGCGGCCGCGGACCCGGTGGAGCGGCAGCCCGCGGGGGCCTTCAGCACCGTCAGGCCCGTCGGGAGCACCACGTCGACGACGGCCGCCGGGGCGGCGGAGCGGGGCTCGAAGACCCAGGCCGGGCCGTGGTTGCGCACGGAGACGGCGGCCTTGAGGGTGGTGCCGGCCTTGCCCTTGAGGGAGAGGGGCTCGGCGGCGAGGTCGGCGCTGTTGGTGACGGCGAAGTCGGCCTCGCGGCGGTTGTCGGCGGGGTTGAGGTCCGGGCCGCGCAGGGCCGGGGTCAGCGCCGCCGCCCGCTTCTTGGCGGTGAGCTTGCGGCCCCCGGCCGGCTTCTTGTCGGCCGGGTCCTTCGCCGCCGGGTCGCCGGGCTTCGGCTTCGCGTCCGCGGCCTGCTCCCCCTTCGGGGCCGCCGGGTAGACCCCGTAGCCGAGGACCTCCGCGCGGGCGTGCGCGGTGGCCTTGAGGTGCAGGGGGCTGTCGCCCGCCAGCTCGTAGCTCGCCTTGGCCTCGAACTCCCCCTCGACCGTGCAGAGCGCGGTGGTGGAGGTGAGGGTGGTGCGGTAGTCGCAGTTGTCGTAGCGCTCGGCGAACTCCAGGCCGTGGCTGGCCTCCAGCTCCAGGACGACGCCCCGCGCGGGCTGCGTGCCCTCGTTGGAGAACGCGAGGGGCAGCGGCTGGCTCTCGCCGGGCTTCGGCTCCCGCTTGAGCTTCATCTCCCCCATGACCAGGTCCGGTCCGCCGACGGTGACCGAGGTGACGGCGGACTTGACGGTGACCCCGGCGGCGGCGCCGCTCACCGTGATCTCCCCGGACTTCCCGCTCGCGGCGCCCTTCGCGGCGGTGACCTCCAGGTCGATCCCGCGCGGGGCGCCCTTGCCCGGGCCCTCGTCCTTGCAGACGAGCGTGCTCGCGACGGCCGTGCACTTGGGCGCCGGCGCCCCGCCCCCGAGGGCGGCCGCCTCGCGGACGGTGGCCACCCCGTCGACCTTGGCCAGGTCGACGGTGAAGGTGAAGGGACCGGTGAAGGCGTCGGAGCCGGCCGGCTGGTCCAGCCGCACGGCGAGGGCCACCGGCTTCGGGGAGCCGTCGGCCGGGTGCAGCGGAAGGGCGAGGGCCGGCGGGGCCGCCAGGGTGAGGACGGTTTCCGCGGCCTGTGCGGGGGTGGTGGCCAGCCCCGCGGCGACCAGGCCGCAGGCGGCCAGCAGGGAGATGCGCTGTCTCATGCACCCTCTGACCGCCGGAGCCCGGCCTCGGTTGCGCTCTTCACCCTGTGACCGACACCACAGCCCCGCCGCGAGGATTCCGGTACAACCTTCTCCGGCGACCGCCTGTCCACTCTTGTACCGCGGTGAGTACCGCGCTCGGAGGGGGAGCGCGGTACTCATCCCGGTCAGTGCTCCGGTTCCGGTTGCCTCGGGGGCACCGCGGGAACCGCCAGGAAGGGCAGCCGCAGTGCCCCGAAGGCCTCCTTGGGGACGACCGGACGGGAAGGCTCCACCGCCGCGAGACGGACGTACGCCGCCCCCTGCTCGGGCCGCGGGTCCTGTTCGCCGTTGTTGGGCCAGTAGGACATCGCCCGCTCGGCCTGCGCGGTGATCGTCAGGGACGGGTTGACCCCGAGGTTCGCGGAGACCGCCGAACCGTCGACGACCGAGATGCCCGGGTGCCCGTAGAGCCGGTGGTACGGGTCCACGACCCCCTCCTGCGGCGAGGCGCCGATCGGGCAGCCGCCGAGGAAGTGCGCGGTCAGCGGGGTGCCCATCAGCTCGCCGACGTTGCTGCCGGGGAAGCCGTTGATCTCCTCGGCGAGCAGGGTCGCGGCCCGGGTGGCCTCCTCGATCTGCACCGGGTTGGGCGCTCCGTGGCCCTGGCGGGCGGTCAGCAGTCCCTTGCCGAGGCCGCCGGGCTTGCGGTAGGTGGTCAGGGAGTTGTCGAGGGACTGCATGACCAGGCCGATGATGGTCCGCTCCGACCAGCGGCGGTTGGACAGCGAACGGGCCAGCTGCACGGGGTGCTTCGCGGTGCGGGCGAACCAGGCCCGGACCCGGTGGCGGCCGTAGGGCACCTGGAGGATCGTCATGAACCCCATGGCATTGGAGCCCTTGCCGTAGCGGACGGGCTCGATGTGCGTGTCGGCGTCGGGGTGCACGGACGAGGTGATGGCCACGCCCCGCGTGAAGTCGGCCCGGCTGCCGTCCCCGTGGCGCTTGCGATAGCGGCGGTCGTCGGTCTGGGCGCCGACCAGGCCCTCGGAGTTGGTGCGGGTCAGGTCGCCGAGCCGGTCCGAGAGGCGGGGCAGTTCGCCCCGGTCCTTCATGGTGTGCAGCAGGGTCTGCGTGCCGTACGTGCCCGCCGCGACGACCACGTACCGGGCGCGCAGCACCTTGGCGCGGCCCTTGCGGCGGTGGTCGGTGGGGACGGTGCGGACGCGGTAGCCGCCGTCGGGGTGCTCGGAGAGGGCGGTGACGGTGGTCATGGGGTGGATGACGGCGCCCGCCCGTTCGGCGAGGTGCAGGTAGTTCTCGTTCAGGGTGTTCTTCGCGCCGTGCCGGCAGCCCGTCATGCACTCGCCGCACTCGGTGCACGCCTTGCGGGCGGGCCCGGCGCCGCCGAAGTACGGGTCGGGGACCTCCTGCCCGGGCCGCACCTTTGCCGCGCCCCCGGCCGCTTCGGCGTCCTCGCCGTCGCCGAAGAACACCCCGACCGGCGCCATGTGGAAGGAGTCGCCGACGCCCATCTTCTCGGCGGCCGCCTTGAGGTGGACGTCGGAGGGGGTCAGCGTCGGGTTGAGTCGGACCCCGAGCATCCGCTTGGCCTGGTCGTAGTACGGGGCGAGTTCCCCGTGCCAGTCGGTGATGGAGGCCCACTGCCGGTCCTCGAAGAAGGCGGTGGGCGGCACGTACAGGGTGTTGGCGTAGTTGAGCGAGCCGCCGCCCACCCCGGCGCCCGCGAGGACCATCACGTTGCCGAGCAGGTGGATGCGCTGGATGCCGTACAGGCCGAGGGCCGGCGCCCACAGGTAGTTGCGCAGGTCCCAGCTGCTCTGGGGCAGGCTCTCGCGGGTGAAGCGGCGTCCTGCCTCCAGGACGCCCACCCGGTAGCCCTTCTCGGTGAGCCGCAGCGCCGAGACGGACCCCCCGAAGCCCGATCCGATGACGATGACGTCGTAGTCGTACGACACGGGCGTGCCCCTAACGGAGTCGGAGGGCCTTCATGACCTTGAGGCTGCGGGTCATGAACTCGGCGTACTTGGCGTCGTCCATGCCCAGCGAGGGCGCCATCGGCAGCAGCCGCTGGTGGGCCACGGTCTGCGCCTCGGTGTACTTGAGGATCCCCTCGGAGCCGTGGCGGCGGCCGAGGCCGGACTCCTTCATGCCGCCCATGGGGGCCTGGGCGCTGCCGTAGGCGGGGGCGTACCCCTCGTTGATGTTGACGGTGCCGGTGCGCAGGCGGGCGGCGACGGCGTGGCCGCGGCGGGCGTCCTTGGTCCAGACGCTGGAGTTGAGGCCGTACGGGGTGGCGTTGGCCTGGGCGATGACCTCGTCCTCGTCCGTGAACCGGTAGATGGAGACGACCGGGCCGAAGGTCTCCTCGGCGCAGACCGCCATGGGGGCCTCGACCCCGTCGAGGATGGTGGGTTCGTAGAAGAGGGGGCCGATGTCGGGGCGGGCGGTGCCGCCCGCGACGAGGGTGGCGCCCTTGGCGACGGCCTCGTCCACGTGCCGCTGTACGGTCTCCAGCTGGCGCGCCCCGACCAGGGAGCCCATGTCGGCCCCGTACGCGAGGGCGTGGCCGAGCCGCATGGCCTTGGTGCGGGCGGCGAACCGCTCGACGAAGGCGTCGGCGATCGAGGCGTGGACGTAGAGCCGCTCGATGGAGATGCAGAGCTGGCCGGCGGAGGAGAAGCAGGCGCGGACGGCTCCGGCGGCGGCCTTCTCGATGTCGGCGTCGTGCAGCACGAGCATGGCGTTCTTGCCGCCGAGTTCGAGGGAGACCCCGACCAGGCGGGCGGCCGCGCCCTGGGCGACCTCGCGGCCGGTACGGGTGGAGCCGGTGAAGGAGACGTAGTCGGCGTGCCGGACCACCTCGGGGCCGACGACGGGACCCTCGCCGAGGACGACCTGGAAGACCTCGGCGGGCAGCCCGGCCTCGATCAGCAGGTCGCGGGCCCACAGGGCGGTCAGCGCGGTCTCGGTGTCGGGCTTCATGACGACGGCGTTGCCCGAGACGAAGGCGGGCAGGGCGTCGCCGACGGACAGTTCGAGGGGGTAGTTCCAGGGGGCGATCTGGCCGACGACCCCGCGCGGCTGACGCAGCTCGGTGACCTTGGTCAGGGTGGGCATGGCGCCCGTGTGGCCCTTGGGACGCAGGTACGAGGGCGCCTTGCGGCCGTAGTGGCGGGCGGCGACGGCGACGGCCTGGACCTCTTCGTGGGCGTGCAGGCGCGCCTTGCCGGTCTCCAGCTGGATGAGGTCGAGGACCTCGGACTGGCGGGCCAGGACCAGGTCGTGGAAGCGCAGCAGGACGGCCGCGCGGCGGCGTACGGGCACCGCCGCCCAGGCGGGCTGGGCGGCGCGGGCCTTCTCGAAGGCGGTGGCCACGTCCTCGGGGGTGGCTTCGGGGAGGTCCGCCAGCTCGTCCCCGGTGAAGGGGGTGTGGTTGGCGGTCCGGCCGGAGCCGATCACTCCGCGGGTCAGCCGGGTGACCAGGTCGGGGGTCACCACGTCGGCGGCGGTGCGGGCGCCCGCCGGGACCGGGGCGACCGGGTTGGTGGGCCGGGGTGCGGCGCGGAGGGGGGCGGCGGGGGCCTGCGAGTCCGTCATGGCGGTGAGCGTATTCCGCCCGGGAGCCTTTGGGTACCCGTGGGTAACCGGATTTTGCCAAGACTGCCAGCGATCGCTGGCGCGATCGGGAAGGTATGGCGTGATCGATCCGCCCGGCGCCGCCTCCGGGCCCGCTCAGCCCTTCTTCGCCGGGGGCTGCCAGCCGCTGAGCACCGTGTCGAACTGCTGGCGGATCTTCGGCCATTCGTTCGCCGGACCGGACATGTACACCGCGTACTCGGCTCCGTCCGGGCCGATGTACATCTGGTCGATGGCCCGGCGCGGCCCGGGGTGGGACACCTTCTCCGTCCAGCTGAACTCCCACAGACCGCTCTGGGTGGTGTCCCGGAAGGTGTTCGGGCGCAGGATCTCGCGCTTGTACTCCGTCCGCTCCTTGACCTGCTTCTCCAGGTCCAGGAGGTGCGTGTACGGGTTCGGGTGGTCCGGGGTCGGGTCGACGGCGATCCGGATGAGGTGCTTGCCGTTGTCCGGGGTGTAGTCGATCTGGTTGCCGTCCATCTGGCGCGTCCAGCCGTCCGGGACGAACAGCGTGAAGCCCGCCGGGTCCGTGACCCGCTTCCAGCCGCTGGGCACCGCCGTCTTCGGCTGGGCACCGTCGCCCGGGGCCTGCTGGTCGCTGACACCGGCCGGCTTGTCCGTGGAGCCGCCGCCATCGTCCTCGCGGTCGAGGTACGTGAGCACCCCGAACACCCCGCCGCCGCCGAGCAGCGCCGCCACCAGGGCGACGGCGGCGACCCGCTTGACCCGCCCGGGCGGGCGCCCGGCCGTCCGGGGCTCGCCGAAGGCCGTCGTCGGGGCGGGCGCGGGGGCGGCGGCCGGCTCCGGCTCCGGCTCCGGGGACAGGACGGGGGCCCGCTCCTCGGCGGTGACCGCCCGCGTGGGCACGTACGCCTGGGCCGCCTTGGGCTCGCGGCCCTCCATCGCCTCGATCAGCATCCGCTCGGCCTCGGCGGCGGAGGGCCGCTGCGCCGGGTCCTTGCGCAGCAGCGCGGTGATGACCGGGCTCAGCGCACCGGACTGGCGCGGGACGGGCGGCTCGTCGTTCACCACGGCCTGGAGGCTGGAGATGGGCGACGTACGGCGGAACGGCGAGCGGGCCTCGACGGCCGTGTAGAGGGTGGCGCCGAGCGACCACAGGTCGGAGGAGGGATCGGGGGCGCCGCCGGTGACCCGCTCGGGGGCCAGGTAGTCGATGGAGCCGACGAGTTCGCCGGTACGCGTGATGGAGGAGTCGCCCTCGATCGCGGCGATCCCGAAGTCGGTGAGCAGCACCCGGCCGTCCTTGGCCAGCAGCACGTTGCCCGGCTTCACGTCCCGGTGCAGGACGCCGACCGCGTGCGCGGCGCGCAGCGCGCCCAGCACGTGCAGGCCGATCCGGGCCGCCTCGCGGGGCTCGATGCGGCCGGCGGCCTTGGCGGCTTCCGCGAGGGAGGGACCGTCGATGTACTCCATGACGATCCACGGCCGGTCGTCGTGCTCCAGCACGTCGTGGACGGTGACCACCGCCGGGTGCTGGATCCTGGCCGCGGCCCGGGCCTCCTTCTGGGTCCGGGCGTGCAGGACTTCCCGATCGGCCTGGGCCACGTACAGACCCGCCGTCAGTTCCTTGACCGCCACGGTCCTGTGCAGCAGCTCATCATGCGCACGCCACACCTTGCCCATGCCGCCGCTGCCGATGGGCTCCACGAGCCGGTACCGGCCCGCGAGCACCGCACCCGCGCCTGTCTGCTGTTCCACGAATTCCCGCCGCTCTGTCCACTCCAGGTCAGATTACGGAGCCTGCGGGTGCTGCCGGAACCGGGCGGGGCCGGATAGACAGCACTGTGACGCAATCGCCGTACTGACGGCCGGTCAGCCTCCGGCCTGGTAACTCGCCGTGGCCTTCTCGAAGACGTCGGTGACCTTGTCCTCCTCGTCCTTCGGTCCGGTCACCAGGACCACGTGGTAGCTGCCGCCGAGGGCGACGACGAAGTTGCGGGCGAGGACGGAACGGCCGGTGGAGTCGATCCAGGTGTAGCGGCCGGTGACGCGCAGCTGGCCGCCGACCGTGGTGCTCTTGACGTCGCCCGCCTCGGACCAGGTGGAGTTGCGGTACGGGGACAGCTCCGGCTCCTTGTCCTGCTGGTACGCCTTGGGGTCCGGGTTGCCCTCGACGCGGTCCCGGCCGGGGACCACGGTGAGGGTGAACGCGCCCTGCGTGTACCGCACCTGACCGGCCTCGTTGATGCTCCGGCGGGTCCAGCCCTGGGGGACGGCGACCGTGAAGTGCTCGGGGTCCCGCTCCACGGTGTAGCCCTCCGGGGCGGGGGCGTCCGGCGTCGGGGCGGGCTTGGACTGCGGGCTCCCGGAGGGGGTCCCGCCCGAGGGGGTACGGCCGGGCGTCTGCTGTGCGGGGGCCGAACCCGCCGGGCTCTGCGCGGCGGTGGGCTGCTGGGCCTGCTGCTCGCCGGTCCCGCCGGAACGCGGCAGGAACAGCAGCGCGTACGCGACGGCCCCGGCCAGCAGGGCCAGTACGCCGACCAGCAGGGTCCGGCCGAGGGAACGCGGCGTGCGGGGGGTGGCGGGGTTGCGGTGCCGCCCGTGCAGGTCACCGCGCCGGCGGACGACGGGCAGCCGGGCGGGATCCGGCTCCGGCATCGGGAGCGCGGCGAAGTCCCCGTCGGGCTCAGGCGCGGAGCGCACGAGGGAGCGCAGCCAGCCGCGGAGCTCCTCGAAGTCGGGTCGCTCGGTGGGGTCCTGACGCAGCAGGGACTCCACGACGGGGCGCAGGGGGCCGCATTCCTCGGCGAAGGCGGGGGGTTCGGCGCAGACCATCTCGACCAGTTCGGCGACGCTGTCCTCGGGGTACGGGGCGTGGCCCTGGACGGCGCGGTACAGCAGGGCTCCGAGGGCCCAGAGGTCGGTGGCCGGGCCGACGGGGGCGGCGAGCTGCCAGTGGCCGTGGACGGGGCCGGCCTGCTCGGGTGCCCAGCGCTCGGTGACGGCGCCGACGACGGCCATCCGGGTCTGCCGGGCCCGCTCGGCGTCGAGCCCGGTACGCGGCCCGCCCCCGCCCCAGGCGCCGCCGGGGGGTCCGGGCGGGGCGGCCCCGGCGCCGGGCGGCCGGACCGGGGACACGGGGCGGGGCCGCTCCGGGGCCGCGGGGAGCGCTGCCTCGGCCTGGCGATATCCCTGCGGGAGGGCAAGCCGCGCGGGCAGCCCGGACGGGGCCGCCTCGGCCGCCCACTCCGCCGGCGCCCGGCCCTCCCACTCCTGCTCCGGGCCGTGCGCCGTCCCCGGCTCGGGCTGCCACTCCGGTCCCGGGCCGTACGTCGTCCCCGGCTCGGGCTGCCACTCCGCCTCCGGGCCGTACGTCGTCCCCGGCTCGGGCTGCCACTCCGGATCCGGGCCCCGCTCGGGCGCCCACTCGGGCCGCGGCTCGGACTGCCACTCCGGTCCCGGGGCGGGCTCCTCCTGGTGCGCCGCCCGGTCGGGCTCCTGCTCGGGCCGCGCCGGGTGGCGGGGGGCGGCCCCGTGCCAGGGGGTGGCGGCGGTGTCCGGGCCGCCGTACGGGTACGCGTACTCCTGCGGCAGGTTGGCCCCGGTCGGCGGCAACTGCGGTACCACCACCGGCCCGCGTTCCCCGCGCTCCCGCGCCACCTTCGCGGCGGCGGCCCGGGTCCCGGCCCGGTAGGCGGCGATGGTGCCCGCCCGGGCGGTGGCCTCCGGGTCGGCCCGCTCCTCGGGGGGCCGTACGGGCTCCGGGACGATGTGGTCGGAGTAGCGCGGCCCGGTGTCGTACCCCGGCGCCACCAGCGGCGCGTACACGGGCCCGGCCGGCGGGGGCACCGGCGGCACGGGCAGCGGTGACGCGGCCGTCGGCGGTACGGGCACCGGCGGCGGGTCACCCCACCCGGCCTCGGGGTCCGGGCCCTCGTCCCCGCCCTGCGGGCCCGGCGGTTCGGAGTCCGGCGCGGGCACCGGGTCGTACCCGCACAGGGCCTCCTCGGCGGCACCCGCCGCCAGCCCGGTCAGGACGACCCGCCCGTCCTCGCATATCAGCACGGTCCGGACCGTGATGTTGCGGTGCGTCCAGCCGTGCGCGTGCAGCACTCGCAGCGCGGTCAGCACGTCCGAGGCCACTTCCGCCGCCCGGTAGGGGCTCAGCGGTTCATCGGCGATCAGCGCGGCGAGCGGCCTGGCGGGGACGAGTTCGCTCACTATCCACAGCGAGTCCCCCTCCGCGAACACGTCGAAGACCTGGTCCAGCCGGGGGTGGTCCGGTACGGAGGCGGCGGCCTGCGCGGCGGCGATCGCCCGGCGCACCGCGGGAAGTTCCCCGGCCGCCGCGGACTGCGTACGGGTCCCGTCGAGCAGCTCCGCGTCGACGACCTCGGGTAACGGCACCTGCCGTACGAGGACTTCCTGGCCGCTGCGCGTGTCGAAGGCCCGGGTCTCTATCAGCTCGTACTCGTCCGAGGGCGGCAGCGGCAGACGGTAGCGCTCGGCCAGGATCCGGCCCGCGTACTCCTCCACATCGCCTCCCCCGAGTGCGGCGGGTCCCCCATGGCCCCGCTGACACGATACGTCGCCCGGGGCGCCCGCGTCCCGGGCTTGCGAGGCCCGTCAGCCCAGGGACTGGAAGGTCTGGAACGCCGTGTTGCGCAGCTGCGTGCATTCGGGGCCGTCCCACTGGTCGGCGGGGCAGCTGATCATGATCGCGTAGCCGTGCTTCGCGTCCATCCGGAAGCCGCGGTTGAGGACCCGGACCTTGACCCCCTGCTGCTCCCGCTCGAACTCCCAGTCGGCGACGGTCGGGTAGCCCCGGTAGTCCACCGTGTCGATGCGTATGAGGCGGTAGTCCTTGCTGCTGCCCGCCGTGCCCGGGGCCAGCTCCAGCCAGGCGGCGCGGGCGTCGGAGCCCGGGCTGTCGGTGTAGTCGACCTGGATCCGCGGGAAGCCGCCGTCACGGCTGTATATGGCGCCGGAGTTCTTGCCCGCGGTGCCGGTCTGGTGGAAGCCCTCGGGCATCCCCATCGAGAAGTGGTACCGCAGGTCGGTCACCGTCGTGTACCCGGCCGGGAGCGCCCCGCCGGGACCGCCGGGGCTGGCTCCCTGGCCCTGGCTGTTCTGCCCCTGTCCCTGTCCCTGCCCCTGGCCCTGGCCCTGACCGGGGTCGCCGGCCGGGGTGGCGCCGGGCGTGGCCCCGCTCGGGGTGGCGCCCGGCGAGGAACCGGCGGAGGCGGCCGGGGAGTTGCCGGGAGACCCGCCGGGGGCCGGATTGCCCGGGGACTGGACGCCGGAAGCGACGGGGGAAGGCCCGCCCTTGCCCTCGTTCTTGCGGCCGCCGTCCTTGTCGTCGCCGCTGACCAGGTACGCGATCAGCGAGCCGAGCACCGCCAGCACCACGACCACGCCGGCTATCGCGAGCGCGATGGTGCGGCGGGACATCACGTCCGTGAGCGGGGCCGGTACCGGTGACGGCCGGGACGGTGCGGCCTCGGCGGCGGAGGCGGTCGCGGCCTCGGCGGCCGCCGCCTTGCGGGCCGACTTCAGCGCGGCGCGGGTCCGTTCCCGCTGCTCGCGCTCGCGCCGCTCGCGTTCCTTCTTCGCCGCCTTCTCGGCGGCCTTCTCGGCGGCCTTCCCGGCGTCGGCCTCGGCCTTGGTGAGCGATATCGGCCGGGTCTCCTCCACGGCCGGTACGGGCTCGGGGACGGGGACGACCACCGGCTCGGGGGCGTTGAGCACCGCCGTGAGCATCTGCCGGGCGCCGTCGTCGTCGATCCGGTGGGCGGGGTCCTTGACCAGCAGCCCGTAGATGACCTCGGTCAGCGGACCGGCGTTCTTCGGCGGGTCCACCGGCTCGGTCATCACCGCGGTGAGGGTGGCGAGCGCGGAGCCCTTGTCGTACGGGGGCACGCCCTCGACGGACGCGTACAGGAGCCCGCCGAGGGACCACATGTCGGCGGGCGGGCCGGGCTTGTATCCGCGGGCGCGCTCGGGGGAGATGTAGGAGGGGGCGCCGACGAGCATGCCGGTGGAGGTGACGGAGGGGTCGCCCTCGACCTGCGCGATGCCGAAGTCGGTGAGGACGACGCGGCCGCTGGCGGCGATGAGCACGTTGGACGGCTTCACGTCGCGGTGCAGGATCCCCTGGCGGTGCGCGGCCCGGAGCACGTCGAGGACCGCGAGGCCGACCTCGGCGGCGCGGTGCGGGGTGAGGGGGCCGTTCTCCCGGATGAACTCGGCGAGGGAGGCGCCCTCGACGAGCTCCATGACGATCCACGGCCGGCCGTCCTCGTCGACGACGTCGAAGACGGTGACGGCGCCCTCGCTGCGGATCCGCGCGATGGCCTTGGCCTCGCGGAGGGTACGGGTGATGAGGCGGCGCTTCTCGTCCTCGTCGACGCCGCTGCTGAAGCGGAGTTCCTTGACGGCGACGGTCCGGCCGAGCACCTCGTCCTCGGCCCGCCACACGGTGCCCATGCCGCCCTTGCCGAGCACGGCCCCGAGCCGGTACCGCCCCGCCAGCAACCGCCCCTCGTCCTGCCCGTCCCCGCCCTTGCCCGAACCGCCGGAACGGGGCTTCGCGGCCACGGCCTTCGCCTCTTCGTCCACCGACTCGGGCTCCGCCCCGCCGACAGCCGCAGGCTTCGCACCGTCAGCGAACTTGCCCACGGATACGCCGACAGGCTTCTCCCCGTCACGGGACTCGTCCGCCGCACCGGTCTTCGCGTCGGCAGCCGCAGGCTTCGCGGCGTCGGCAGGCTTCGCGTCGGCAGCCGCAGGCTTCGCCGCGTCGGCAGGCTTCACGTCCGCAGCCTCAGGCTTCGCCGCGTCCGCGGGCTTCACGTCCGCGGGCTTCGCCCCGTCAGCGGAGCTGGCCGACACGGCGGAAGCGCCGCCCTCGGCAGGCTCCGCGGCGGCGGTCCGTGCCTTGGGGATCCTCGCCGGCCCGGCGGCGGTGTCCTGCCCGGGCGCGGGCACCGCGTCACCGTCCAGCTCCGCCGAAGGCGACCCGGCAGGCGCCCCGGCAGGCGATTCGGTGTGCTCCGGCTTCGACATGCGTCCCCTCTGCGATCGTGCAGCCTGCCCCGGCTGCCCCGGCAGCCGCCGGGGGGCACGGTAACCCACCCCGGCAGAAACCTCATTGTTGCTCACTCCGCATCGGACGGAAGCCCCGGGTCCAACGGTTCCCCCTCCGACGTCGCGGACTTACAACGGCACGATGTCGGGCGCTCCCAGCCGTGCCGCGTCCGCCGTCTGGTCGTCCGGCTGGCGCTGCGATTCGCGTTCCGCCTGGACCCGCTTCTCGTAGTGCTCGACCTCCCGCTCGATCTGCTGCTTGTCCCACCCCAGCACCGGAGCCATCAATTCCGCGCATTCCCGGGCCGATCGGGTCCCCCGGTCGAAGGTCTCGATCGAGATCCGGGTCCGCCGCGTCAGCACGTCGTCCAGGTGCCGGGCGCCCTCGTGCGAGGCGGCGTAGACGACCTCGGCCCGCAGGTAGTCGTCCGCCCCGGTCAGCGGCTCTCCCAGCCCCGCGTCGGCCGCGATCAGGTCGAGGAGTTCCTCCGTCAGGGAGCCGTACCGGTTCAACAGGTGTTCCACCCGCGCCACATGGAGTCCCGTGCGCGCCGCCATCCTGGCCCGGCCGTTCCACAGGGCCCGGTACCCCTCCGCCCCCACCAGCGGCACGTCCTCCGTGACGCAGGGCGCCACCCGCTGGTCCAGCCCGTGCACCGCCTCGTCGACCGCGTCCTTGGCCATGACCCGGTACGTCGTGTACTTGCCGCCGGCCACCACCACCAGCCCCGGCACCGGATGGGCCACCGTGTGCTCGCGCGAGAGCTTGCTCGTCGCGTCCGACTCGCCCGCCAGCAGCGGCCGCAGCCCGGCGTAGACGCCCTGTACGTCGTCCCGGGTCAGCGGCACCGCCAGCACCGAGTTCACGTGCTCCAGCAGATAGTCGATGTCCGCGCTCGACGCCGCCGGGTGCGCCTTGTCGAGGTCCCAGTCGGTGTCCGTGGTGCCGACGATCCAGTGCCGCCCCCACGGGATCACGAACAGCACCGACTTCTCGGTCCGCAGGATCAGCCCGGTGCTGGAGTGGATGCGGTCCTTCGGGACGACCAGGTGGATGCCCTTCGAGGCCCGTACGTGGAACTGCCCGCGCTCCCCGATCAGCGCCTGGGTGTCGTCCGTCCACACCCCGGTCGCGTTCACCACCTGCTTCGCGCGGATCTCGTACTCCCCGCCGCCCTCCACGTCCCGCACCTTCGCGCCCACCACCCGTTCGCCCTCCCGCAGGAAGCCGACGACCCTCGCCCGGTTGGCGCAGTGCGCCCCGTACGCCGAGGCCGTCCGCACCAGCGTGGCGACGTAGCGCGCGTCGTCCATCTGGGCGTCGTAGTACTGCAGGGCGCCCACCAGCGCGTCCTTGCGCAGGGCCGGCGCGATCCGCAGCGCCCTGGTGCGCGAGAGGTGGCGATGGGTGGGCAGGCCGCGCCCGTGCCCGCTGGAGAACGACATCGCGTCGTAGAGGGCCACGCCCGAGCCCGCGTAGAACCGCTCCCAGCCCTTGTGCTGGAGCGGGTAGAGGAACGGCACCGGCTTCACCAGGTGCGGGGCGAGCCGCTCCAGCAGCAGCCCGCGCTCCTTCAGGGCCTCGCGGACGAGGGCGAAGTCGAGCATCTCCAGGTACCGCAGGCCGCCGTGGATCAGCTTGCTCGACCGGCTCGACGTGCCGGACGCCCAGTCGCGGGCCTCCACCAGGCCCGTCGAGAGGCCTCTGGTCACCGCGTCGAGCGCGGTGCCGGCACCGACCACCCCCGCGCCGACGACCAGCACGTCCAGTTCACGCTCGGCCATCCGGGCGAGCGCCTCCGCGCGCTGCGCCGGCCCCAGTGTCGCTGTCCTCACGGCTGCCTCCCGTTGGTGCGGGCCGAACCCGCTCGATGCGGGTGATCCCGCTCACATCTCCCGTTTCACGATTCTGACCGGCCGCACCGACATCAGCCACCGCCTGTGGACAACACAACGGTAGCCACCACCCCGCAATGCGACATATCTGTCATATATACGCCTAGTCTGACATTGCGCCAGCTCCCGGCGGTCTGCGGACCCATCCGGTCCCCCTGCCCCGGGGACGCGTGCGCACCGCCCCCTCATGCCAGGGAAGGGAAGGGACGGCCCCCCATGCCCGCAGATCTCGCCGTCATCGGACTCGGCCACCTCGGCCTCCCCCTCGCCCAGGCGGCCGTCGCCGCCGGAATCGAGACCGTCGGCTACGACAGCGGCCCCACCACGGACAGCACCCTCACCGCCGCCGAGATCCGCAGGATGTCGGCGGCCGGCTTCCGGGTGACCACCAACCCCGCCGAACTCGGCCGGGTCCGCACCGCCGTCATCTGCGCCCCCACCCAGCTCGGCGCCGACCGCGCGCTCGACCTCTCCGCCGTCGGCGAGGCGGGCCGCGCGCTCGCCGCCCGGCTGCGCCCGCACACCACCGTGATCCTCGAATCCGCCGCCCACCCGGGCGTCACCGAGGACTACCTGCGGCCGATCCTGGAGAGCGGCTCCGGACTGCGCGCCGGGCGGGACTTCCACCTGGCCTACTCCCCCAGCCGCCACGACCCGGGCAACCGCACCCACGGCATCGCCAACACCCCCAAGGTCATCGGCGGCCTCACCCCCGCCTGCACCGAGTCCGCGCACGCCTTCTACGCCCGCCTCACCGAGAAGGTGGTGCGCGCACGCGGCCTGCGCGAGGCCGAGACGGTCCAACTGCTGGAGACCAACTACCGGCACGTCAACATCGCCCTCATGAACGAGATGGCGGTCCTCTGCCACGACCTCGGCGTCGACCTGTGGGACGTCATCCGGTGCGCCGAGACGAAGCCGTACGGGTTCCAGGCCTTCCGCCCCGGCCCGGGCGTGGGCGGACACGGCGTCCCCCTGGACCCCAACTACCTCCCCCACACCACCCGCACCCCGGGCCACCCCCTGCGCATGGTCGGCCTGGCGCAGGAGATCAACAACCGGATGCCGCAGTACGTCATCCAGCGTTCGGCCACCCTGCTGAACGAGCACGGAAAATCCGCCCGCGGCGCCCGGGTGCTGCTGCTCGGGATCACGTACAAGCAGGACCTCCCCGACCAGGAGGGCTCCCCCGCCCGCGAGATCGCCAGCCGCCTCCTCGACCTAGGGGCGCAGATCAGCTACCACGACCCGTACATCGCCTCCTGGCGCGTGCGCGACCAGCCCGTCCCCCGCGCCGACTCGCTCTACGAGGCCGCCGCGAACGCCGACCTGACGATCCTGCTCCAGCACCACCGCACGTACGACCTGCAAGGCCTCGCGGTGAAGGCGCAGCTGCTCCTCGACACCCGGGGCGCCAGCCCGGCCGGCGCGGCACACCGCCTCTGACCCCTCGCCCTCGCCCGCTCCGCCCCGGATCACGGCCCGGTCGCGGTCCGATCACGTCCCGCACCGCCTCGCCCCTCCGCCCGAAATCCCCCCTTCGGATGTCGTCGCCCCCTGCTAGCCTGCGGCGTCACTTATCTCGCACTTACGCTCGACCAGCGGACGTGCGTCGTCAATCCCTGGGGGGGATTCCCGATGAGTCAGAACTTCCAGCCGCCCGCGCCCTCGTCCTACACCGAGGTGCCCGCCCCGGCCCCCGCCGCTTCCGGCAACCTCGGCCTCGGCATCCTCGCCGCCGTCGTGGCCGCGGTCGTCGCCGCCGGCGTCTACGGCGGGATCACCGCAGGCACCGAGCACGAGATCAGCTACGCGGCCGTCGGCGTCGGCGCCCTGGTCGGCTTCGCCGCGGGCAAGATCGGCGGACGCAACCCCGCCCTGTCCGCCGTCGCCGCCCTGCTCTCGCTGGCCGCCGTGTTCGCGGGCCAGCTGTTCGGCATCGCCCTGCTCGAGGCGGACGCGTTCCAGGTCGGCGTCATGGACGTTCTCGGCCAGGGCGTGTCCCCGCTCATCAAGTTCTGGCAGGCCGGTGCGGACGGGTGGACGTTCCTCTTCCTCGCCATCGGCGGCTACGCCGCGTTCCAGATCTCCCGCAAGGTCGCCGACTAGGCACCCGACGGCCCGCGGCTGAATCGGAGCGCTTCGCTCCGATTCACCCGCGTACGTGGCGCTGAGCAGGCACGACGGCATCGGAAGGCCTCCGAAATACGCCGCCGAAAGCCCTGTCGGGACCGATGACGCCGGTCATATTGATCCGCGCGTGTCTGCGCTTACGCCGCCTCCCGGCCGGCCTCTCCTCGATCCCACCGAGCACTTCCCGGCCCTGGCCGAGCTCTGCTCCGCCGTCCGGCTGAAGGACGCGGAGGCCGTGGCCGCCGCCTTCGAGGCCCTCCCCGACGAGGACGACCGCGCCCTCGCCTCCTGGACCGTGGCGGAGACGCCCGACTGCGAGGCCTTCCTCCGGGAGCGCGCCGACCGCCAACCCGGCGACCCGCTCCTCCGCACCCTGCTCGCCACCCGGCTGGTCCGGCGCGGCTGGGAGATCCGCAGCGCCGCCCGCGCCGAGGACGTCACCCGCAAGCGGTTCGACTCCTTCCACGCCCACCTGCGGCGCGCCGAGATCCGGCTCATCGACGTCTGCGCCGAGCACCCGCGGTACGCCGCCGCCTGGTCCCTGCGCCTCACCACCGCGCGCGGGCTCGAACTGGGCCTGATCTGCCTGCGTCGCCGCCAACGGGGCCTGAGCTGACA